>JASJGW010000156.1:0-2610 GCA_033791305.1 Gammaproteobacteria bacterium
GGTCAGGTTTTCTTCAATGGAGCAAACCAATTGCTGCAGGATCTGGCGGCTGGTGAGTTGGTCATCAATAATCAGGATCGTTGCCATGTGAAGTCTCTTTTGTTTCGTTAAATTGTGATGCTCAACGCTTTTTGGTCCGTCCTTGACCTGTTTGCTCCCTTTGTAGAGCAGTCGTTCATGTGTAACTCATTGAGTTAACACAATAATAATACTTGACTCTTGTATCAGGGGTTATCGGCAATTGCCTAAAAAAGTTAATGGTTTCAGTGGCATGCAGTACCGGATGGTCAGTAATCGGGTAGGTGGCGCCACCTGAATTTACGTTTATCTGAAGCTCCAGGGCAGATGGGCCTTGTATAAGGAATATGTTTTGTTGCGACGCCGGACAGGGCCGGTAAACTACTGCCTACATCAATTCAGCAGGTGCGATATGGAATCAGGGAAACAAAACGGAACACGAGTGCCATCATTACTTAGTGTGCTTGGCAGTGTAATAGCCAGCATGTTCGGGGTTCAAAGCAGTCGCAAGCGTGAGGAAGATTTCACGCACGGGAAACCGTCACAGTACGTGATTATCGGTTTGCTGGTGACAGTGGTATTTATGCTGACAGTGTGGGGTGTTGTCAGTCTTGTAATGAAGGTGGCAAATGTTTGAGTCAGAGAGACTGTATCTTTTGTTTCTGCTCCTGAAGGCTGCCAATTGCATTTTTGAGTTCAGCAGCTTTCGTTTGCTCCTTTGCTACGATGGCCGCCGGTGCCTTGTCAACGAAACCGGCATTTGAGAGTTTATTTTCGCAACGCCCCAGTTCATCAATCTTTCTTTCAAGTTCTTTTGACAGGCGAATGATTTCTGCTTCCTTGTTAATCAGCCCGGCAAGTGGTATCAGCAGCTTCATCTCGTCAACAAGTGCTGTTGAAGACTCCGGTGCTGTTGCCTCTGCATCCAGCCAGGTTACCGACTCAACTCGACCGACATTCATAATATAGCCCAGGTTGCTTTCCACCCGTTGCTTGTCGGCTGCCGATCCGCCCTGCAGCAGTACCGGCAGCTGTTTCCGCGGGTCTATGTTCATGCCGCTGCGAATCTTGCGGACACCGGCGATAAAATTTTTGACCCATGCAATTTCAGCGAGTGCCGTCTGGTCTATCCTGGCAGTATCGGGGGCAGGGTAGGGTTGCCGCATGATGGTGTCGCCTTTGATACCTGCCAGTGGTGACATGCGTTGCCAGATTTCCTCGCTGATAAACGGTGCCAACGGGTGAATCAGTCGTAATACATATTCCATTACTCTCACCAGAGTTCTTCTTGTGCCACGCAGAGCCTCAGCCGAACTGTCCGGATTCGTGAGTACCGGTTTTGCCAATTCCAGATACCAGTCGCAGTATTCATCCCAGATGAAGGTGTAGATGGCCTGTGCCGCAAGGTCGAAGCGGTAGCTGTCGATGCTCTTGATGACTTCCTGTTCTGTTTGCTGCAACAAGGAGATAATCCAGCGGTCTGCAGCATTCAAAATGACAGCGCTGCCATCCTGTCCGCAATCTCTGCCCTCTGTGTTCATAAGCACATATCGCGCGGCATTCCACAACTTGTTGCAAAAATTGCGGTAGCCCTCGGTGCGGCCAAGGTCAAAGTTGATGTCACGCCCGGTAGATGCAAGCGAGGCGAAGGTAAAGCGCAATGCATCCGTGCCATAGGCAGGTATGCCGTCAGGAAAGTCCTTACGGGTCTGTTTCTCGATTTTATCCGCCATTTTCGGCTGCATCAGGCCTTGCCGACGTTTGGCAACCAGTGCTTCCAGTTCAATGCCGTCAATCAGGTCGATTGGGTCCAGTACATTACCCTTGGACTTGGACATTTTCTGTCCGTGTGAATCACGCACCAGACCATGAATATAAATCTCGCGAAACGGGATGTCATCCATGAACTTCAGGCCCATCATGATCATGCGTGCGACCCAGAAGAAGATGATGTCGAAGCCGGTGACCAGTACGCTGGTCGGATAGAATGTTTTTAGTGCCGCGGTGTTTTCGGGCCAGCCCAGGGTGCTGAAAGGCCAGAGTGCTGACGAGAACCATGTATCCAGAACATCTTCATCCTGTCTCAGGACAAGGTCGTCACTAAGGCCGTGTTTCTCGCGTGCTTCTGCTTCGTTGCGGCCGACATAGATATTGTCGGCGTCATCATACCAGGCCGGGATTCGGTGTCCCCACCAGATCTGGCGTGAGATGCACCAGTCCTGGATGTTTCTCATCCATTCAAAATAGGTGTTTTTCCAGTTGTCAGGTACGAATTTGATGTCGCCATCTTCAACGGCCTTGATGGCTGGTTCTGCCAGTGGTCCGACTTTTACAAACCACTGGTCAGTCAGGTAGGGCTCCACAACAGAACCCGAACGGTCTCCTCGTGGCACCATTAATCGATGTTCTTCTGTCTTCTCCAGCAGGCCCTGTGCCTCAAGGTCGGCCACAATACGTTTGCGCGCCTCGTAACGGTCCAGGCCCTGATAATTGCCGGCAGCTTCATCGTTGATGCTGGCATCGACGGTAAATATATTAATGACCGGTAGGTCATGCCGTTTTCCGACTTCATGGTCATTGAAATCATGTGCA
>JASJGW010000157.1:0-11261 GCA_033791305.1 Gammaproteobacteria bacterium
TACATGTCCTACGAGCAGGAGACCCTTGAAAAAGTCATCCAGGCACGCAACCAGGCAGCCGCTGCCGCCGATACCGAGGCGGCCATTGCCGCTGAAGGGATCCTCGGTGGTGCCATGGGCAAGTTGTTTGCGCTGATGGAGAATTATCCTGATCTCAAGGCCAATGAGAATGTATCCCGGCTGATGGAAGAATTAAGTGCGACTGAAAACAAAATCTCGTTTTCCCGGCAGTTTTACAACGACAGTGTCATGTCTCTGAATAATGGCGTCGAGACATTTCCGTCAAACTTTATTGCGGGCGCGTTTGGTTTCAAACAAGCGACATATTTCGAAGTGCCGGAAGTGGAGATGGCAACGCCAAAAGTGGATTTACGCTAGTAAATGCCTTTTGCAGGTTGGGTACTTTGCACCTTGTCCATACAACCCGCAGGCGCGCCGTACCCGGCGCGAATCGCGGCTGGCAGCCGCTCCCACGGTAAATATTTTGCAACAAGCAGACTGACAATCGCGCATGAAATCCGCGCATAACAGGCCTTGCCCCGAATGCAATGCGGTCAACCGCCTGCATGCCAGGACCTGTACTCAATGCGGCGCGCCCCTTGATGCGCACTGGCAAGACAGTCGGCGGCTGCGCAACAAGATTTTGCGACGTACCGATTTCATGGCGGCTGCACGTGCCAACCAGAGAGCGACCCGCCGACTGGTAGTCTTCCTGCTGCTGATTCTCGGCGTACTGGGTTACCTTATTGGCTGGAGTCTGCAGCTGTTCATGACAGAGCTGTCGGAGCCGCTGGAGTCCGTCTGGTTTTTGAGCCGCTGGGGTATCTGGTGTGCGCTGGGTTTGTTTGCCCTTGGTGCAGGCTGGTCGTGGGTTGCGTTTCGTAGTGGTGACAAGATCGTGCTGCGACTGACCGGTGCGCGGCGGGTCACGTCTGTTGATGAACCGGTGTTGCATAATGTTGTCGAGGAAATGGCGATTGCTGCCGGTATTACCAGGCCGCAGTTGTTTGTGATCGAGACGGATGCGCTGAATGCGTTTGCGACCGGCATGAGCCCGGCACGTTCCGCTATCGGTGTGACTCGGGGCTTGTTGAATAGTTTGAATCGTGAGGAACTGCAGGGCGTCATTGGCCATGAAATGGGTCATATCGTCAATTGGGATATTCGCTATGCGACGGCAGTGGGTGTGATTGTCGGCCTGATAGCGCTGGTCAGTGACGGTGCGCTGCGTTCACTGTATTTCTCCGGCCGGTCCCGTAATTCCGGGAAAGCAGGTGGTGGTGCTGTCTTCGTGATGCTGGCCCTGGTCGCCTTTGCGGCACTGGCCCCGGTGTTTGCCTTCCTGGTGCAGATGGCCGTGTCACGGCAGCGTGAGTTCCTGGCGGATGCCACCAGTATACGCATGACGCGTCATCCGGAAGGCCTGATTGCCGCGCTGGAGAAACTGGCAGCGACTGCCGAACCCTTCAAGGGTGCCAACCGGGCTACCCAGCATATGTTTATTGTTAACCCGTTCAGGAATTTTAAGGAAAAAACCAGCTGGTTGTCTGCAACACATCCGCCGTTGGCGTTGCGCATAAACCGACTGCGTAATCTCGGGGGGTGATTAGCCCTGCAAAATTACCGGGACAGGTGCGTCTTGCCTCCGCTGTATCACAGCGCACGGTTTGTCTGCGCCTGTTGCGATCAGCGCTTCATCGACTCAAAGAACTGGGTATTGCTCTTCGTTGACTTCAGCTTGTCGAGCAGGAATTCCATGGCGGCAAGTTCATCCATCGGGTGCAGCAATTTGCGCAGTATCCACATCTTTTGCAGTTCCTTGGGATCTGTCAGCAGTTCCTCGCGGCGGGTACCGGAGCGGTTGAGGTTGATAGCAGGATAGACGCGTTTCTCGGCAATCCTTCGGTCAAGATGGATTTCATGATTACCGGTCCCCTTGAATTCTTCGTAGATCACATCATCCATGCGTGAGCCTGTGTCGACCAGTGCTGTAGCCAGGATTGTCAGACTGCCACCTTCCTCAATATTACGGGCGGCGCCAAAAAAGCGCTTTGGACGTTGCAGGGCGTTGGCATCAACACCACCGGTCAGCACGTTGCCGGAGGTGGGGACGACGGTATTATAGGCGCGTCCAAGCCGGGTAATGGAATCAAGCAGGATCACCACGTCGTGCTTGTGCTCCACCAGCCGGCGTGCCTTTTCAATGACCATTTCGGCAACCTGTACGTGTCGGCTGGCTGGTTCATCAAAGGTACTGGAAACCACTTCACCCTTTACCGAGCGAGACATCTCGGTCACTTCCTCGGGGCGTTCATCGATCAACAGAACAATCAGGTAGATATCCGGGAAATTGGACGCTATTGATTGTGCGATATTTTGCAGCAGCATCGTTTTACCAGCCTTGGGCGGTGACACGATCAGTCCGCGTTGGCCCTTGCCTATCGGTGCGACCAGATCGATGATGCGGGCAGTGATATCTTCGGTGCTGCCGTTGCCGCGTTCCAGGCCGAGTCTTTTATTGGGATGGAGCGGTGTCAGGTTTTCAAATGCCACCTTGTTCTTGGCATTTTCGGGTTTTTCGTAATTGATCTGGTCGACCTTGAGCAGCGCAAAGTAGCGCTCGCTGTCTTTTGGTGGACGGATCTTGCCTTCTACGGTATCTCCGGTGCGCAGGCTGAAACGCCTTATCTGGCTGGGGGAGACATAAATGTCATCCGGACCGGCAAGGTAGGAACTGTCTGCCGAGCGCAGAAAGCCAAACCCGTCTTGCAGTATTTCCAGAACTCCGCCCCCGAAAATATCCTCGCCTTTCTTGGCGTGTGATTTGAGGATGGAAAAAATGATGTCCTGCTTGCGGGAACGTGCGGTTCCCTCGGCCCCCATTTTCTGGGCGATTTCGACCAGTTCGGCGGCGGGTTTTAGTTTGAGTTCAGACAGGTTCATAGATGGCCTTTGTCGTGTTTTTGTGTTGGATGGATTGAGGCGGCCAGCTGGCCGGGGAGATTGTTCAAGGGTAATTAGGGGTTCTTGTTTTGAAGAGTGACTGAAGGCAGGTCCGTGGCAGCTTGTACATGCTGCTTGCGGTGCCTTTCAACTATATTCGCCATTTTATGACATAGCAGTGCTATGAGTAAATAATTAAATATTACTGTCCAGAAAAGCAGTCAACTGTGACTTTGAAAGTGCCCCGACCTTGGTTGCCTCAACGTTGCCGTCCTTGAACAGCATTAATGTCGGGATGCCACGGATGCCGTATCTGGGTGGTGTCTGTGGATTTTCATCAATGTTCAGTTTGGCGATCGTAACTTTGCCGGTGTACTCGCTGGCAATTTCTTCCAGTATGGGCGCAATCATCTTGCAGGGTCCGCACCATTCAGCCCAGTAGTCCACCAGGACAAGGTTGGAGGAATTAATCACTTCCTTTTCGAAGGTGTCATCAGTCAAGTACAAGATCTGTTCACTCACTATTCAAACTCTCCTGTTGAAAAAATGTATTTACTGTAAAGCAGAGACCAAGGCTATGCCCGTTGCATCTAAAAAAATAAATCCATGGAAATTCGCAGAGCGATATGCCGGGGTTCTGTTCGAGATTCGGACAGCCTTCTTGACCGGGCTTAAGATGCGCTGGACGTGTTATCAATCATATTTCCCCCAGTCACGGCCCCTATTTCAGCCTAAATCATCACAATTTACAAGTCCGCAGGGTAATTTTTACTGTATCCTTGCACGGATCACCTGCACATCCTGTATTCTTGATGGTGTTTGCCTCCTCGTTGCTATTATCTGCACGGAATCCCGTTCAGGACGAAAATGTAATGGATGTGGAGCTTGCATGATTGAATGTGCCGGTATTCAGCTGTTGTTTCCTTGCTGGCCGGGCGCTTCAAAACAATCAATGGCATATTGCAACCTTTTGAAATACAATGCGAATTCCTGTGTCTTATAGCTGGCCTACCCGGCCTGAGAAGTAACTACCTATGTCCGAAACGCATTTGACTGATGTCCCCTACTCGAGTTTCTCTCTTCCTGAAGATCTGATGCAAGGCATTGAAGATTCGGGCTTTTCCATGTGTACACCGATCCAGGCTGAAACCCTGCCCGTAGCGCTTGCAGGACGTGATGTGTCCGGGCAGGCGCAGACAGGGACTGGCAAGACGGCGGCCTTTCTGATTGCTGTGTATAACCATTTGCTCAGGCATCCCGCAGATGCGCATCGTAAGGTGAATCAGCCGCGGGCGCTGATGCTGGCGCCCACACGGGAACTGGCGATCCAGATACACGATGATGCCAAGGTGCTTGGACGGCATACCGGCCTGACACTTGGACTGGCCTATGGCGGAACTGGCTATGAACAGCAGCGCGAGGCGATTAGAGCGGGTGTGGATATTCTGATTGGTACGCCGGGGCGCCTGATTGATTATTTCAAACAGCACGTGTTTGATCTGAAAATGACGCAGGCGCTTGTCCTGGATGAGGCAGACCGGATGTTTGACCTGGGATTTATCAAGGATATTCGCTTCCTTATGCGCCGCTGCCCGCCGCCGGAAAAACGTCTTGGCCTGTTATTTTCCGCTACCCTCTCGCACCGCGTACAGGAGCTGGCTTACGAGCATATGAATAATCCAGTGCACGTTGACGTCGAACCGGAGAAGGTGACGGCTGACCGGGTGCGGCAACTGCTGTATCACACGGCCAATGAAGAAAAAATTCCTTTGCTCGTCGGCCTGCTGCGGCATGGCGACCCGCAGCGCAGTATTGTATTCGTGAATACCAAGCGCAACGCTGACCGGGTTTGGTCCTACCTGGAAGGCAACGGCTTCAAGTGTGCCGTCCTGTCCGGAGATGTGCCCCAGACAAAACGTCAGCGCTTGTTAAAGGAATTTCAGGGCGGTACATTGCCGGTATTGATTGCCACCGATGTGGCCGCGCGCGGCCTGCACATACCGGATGTCAGTCATGTGTTTAATTATGATCTGCCGCAGGACGCCGAGGATTATGTGCACCGTATCGGTCGTACGGCACGTGTCGGCAAAGACGGTGATGCCATCAGTTTTGCCTGTGAAAATTACGTGTACTCCCTGCCGGAGATCGAGGCGTACATCGGGCACAAGATCCCTGTAGGAGCCATTCCGGATGACTCTATTACGGAACTAAAGCCACCGGTCAGGATCAATAGGCCACCACCCAGGCCGGGAAGTGACCGCAGAAATCCACGCTCTGCCAAGAAGGGCGGCGGCGGTGGAAGCCGTAATCGACATCGGTCCCAACAACGATAAACTGTCAATGGTGACACTTTCTTTGCAACAAGCTGATGTCATCCGGGTACTGCAAGGCAGGAATAGCCGGCGTGTTATCTGGTTGCTTAATGCATTGCTTGTTATCTGGATTGCCAGTCAGGTCGCTACCCTGACATGGGACCTGCTGGCTCCCTCGGAACCGCCTGCGCCAGCGGCAGTTGTGGCAGAGTCGGTTCCGGTACAATCCAGTCCGGATCGGCAACTCATCAACCAGTTACCCGGCTGGCACTTGATGGGTGTGACGGCGGAGGGCAGTGCCCCGGTCAAGACCAATGCACCGGTTGATGCCCCCGAGACAAAACTGAAACTGGTGCTGAGGGGCGTGTTTTCTTCTGATGACCAGGGCAACGCGCGTGCGATTATAGCGGATCCGCGTGGCAAGGAAGAACAGTATTCTATTGGTGACACGCTGCCTGGCAATGCGGCGCTCAGCGAAGTGCATGCGGACAAGGTCATCCTGCAACGCAATGGGCGCTATGAGACCTTGCGTTTGCCCAAGGACAGTATGCCGGGTAATACGACATCAAGCAGAAATACTGCTTCGCGTCGCTCGACTCCGGCGCGGTCTTCCAGCAGCCCCGAACAGCGCTTGAGGACGGTTCGCCAGAATCTGAAGAAGCGTCCCCGGGATCTTTACAACCTGGTGCGCGCCACACCAAAAAAGGATGAGGAAGGGAATACCATTGGATTTGAGCTGGGGCCGGGCCGTGATCCCGCACTGTTCGAGCAGGTAGGTCTGCAAAAAGGTGATGTGGCGATACAGATTAATGACATCAAACTGGATAATGCGGCCAACAGTGCACGCGCACTGAAGAGTGCCCAGAGTGGTGATACGGTGAGCGTGACGGTGTTGCGCAATGGCCAGCAGCAAGTACTGAGTCTGAGCGTGCCTGAATAGGGTAGCGAGGCGCAAAGACGGCGTCAGATTATGATATATAGATAATGAATCGGTGCAAGAGACTGAATCAGTCTGTTTTAGGAAAATTCATGAATATTTTTAGGAAATTTACAGGGTTACTGCTGATGTGGCTGGTGTGCGGCTTACCCGTGCATGCCGAGACCGTCACGCTGAACCTGAAGGATGCTGATATCAGTGCCCTGATCAGTACCGTTGCCGAGGTGACCAACAGGAACTTTATTATCGACCCGCGGGTAAAGGGCAAGGTTACGGTGATTTCATCACGGGCAATGGACAGTGACGAGGTTTACCAGGTGTTTTTGTCTATCCTGAAGGTGCATGGTTTTGCTGCGGTACCCAGCGGTGAAGTCATCAAGATTGTACCGGATGTCAACGCGAAGCAGGATGGTATCCCGACAGCCAGTGAAGGCAGGCCAGGGCGTGGTGATGAAATGGTTACCCGGGTGGTGCAGGTTGATAATGTTGCAGCAGCCCAGCTGGTACCTATCCTGCGGCCGCTGGTACCCCAGCAGGGCCACCTTGCGGCCTATCCTGCGACCAATGTGCTGATCATCTCTGATCGTGCCAATAATGTTGAACGTCTGCTGACGATTATCCGGCGTATTGACCAGGTCAGTGACAGTGAAATCGAGGTGATTTCGCTGCAATATGCCTCTGCCGTTGAAGTCGTGCGGGTACTCACCAGCCTGAAGCGCGCAGCACCGGCCGTCAAGGGGGCGGGTACCGCAGCCGGTGGTGGTCAGGTGCTGGTCGCTGATGAACGCACTAACAGTGTGTTGCTCAGTGGCGACCGCGCTTCGCGCCTGCGCCTGCGTGCCATTATTTCCCACCTTGATACGCCACTCGACACAGGTGGCAATACCGATGTCGTTTATCTGCGCTATGCCACCGCAGAAGACGTCGTCGATACCCTGCTGGGTGTCGGCAAGATTGAAGAAAAGGAAGCCCAGCAGGGCAAGGGCAAGGCGGCTGCCCCCAAGAGCTCCTTTGATATCCAGGCGGATGAAGCCACAAATTCCCTCGTGATCACTGCGCCGCCTGACATCATGCGTACCCTGAAACACGTCATCAGCCAGCTTGATATTCGACGTGCCCAGGTACTGGTTGAGGCGATTATTGCAGAGGTGTCAGAGGATACCGCCCGTGAGCTGGGTGTGCAGTGGGCGTTTAGTGGTCTGGAGGGTGGCAGTGGCCCCATTGGTGTGGTGAATTTCACCAACTCCGGCAGTCTGATAGCAGACCTTGTTAATGGTGCGGCAGATGTGGCGGAAGGGGGTACGTTCCCGAGTATCATCGATAATGCCTTGCTCGGCGTCGGGAGTACCGGCGGCAGCTTCAACTACCTTGCCGTGATGAATCTGCTGCATTCGGATGCCACTAGCAATATCCTGTCAACACCGACGCTGGTGACGCTGGACAATGAGGAAGCCGAGATTGTCATTGGCGAGAATGTGCCGTTTGTGACCGGTTCGTTCACCAGTACCGGGGCGAACGCTGGCGTAACCAACCCCTTTCAGACCATTCAGCGCGAGGATGTCGGCCTGACACTCAAGATCAAGCCGCAAATCAATGAAGGTGATGCGCTGCGGCTTGAAATCGAACAGGAGGTTTCCAGTATTGCAGACAGCGTTGCCGGCGCTTCGGATATTGTCACCAACAAGCGTTCCATCAAGACCAATGTGATGGTTGATGACGGGGCGGTCGTCGTGCTGGGCGGCCTGATAGAAGAACAGATTAAAGAGAGTATCCAGAAGGTACCGTTCCTCGGAGATATCCCGTTCCTGGGGGCCTTGTTCAGATCCAAAACATCGGATGTCTCGAAGGCCAACCTGATGGTGTTTATTCATCCGGTGATTCTGCGTGGTGGTGTGCTTACGGAAAGCTACACCAGTAGTAAATACAACTACATCCGTGCACTGCAGATGCAACAGGATGATGACGGTGTCAATATGATCCCCGGGAAGCGCCATCCCGTGTTGCCGTTGATGGAAGAGTTCACGGTCGCGCCCGGCGTGTCACAGGTGCTGCCGGAAATGGACGAGCTTTCAACGGTTCCGGGCGCAAGTCCGGTAGCGGATGATGCGCCGGATACTTCTGCAAATATTGATATCACAGATGGCTGAAGTACCCCTTCAGGATATGGAATTGCTGGCTGCCAGTGAAACGGCCGGGTCCAGTCGTCCACCGTTCATGTTTGCCAAACGTCACGGGGTGCTGGTGACCGGCGAAGAAGATGGTATGGCTGTGGTTATGCACACGGCCGATGTTGATCCTGTCTCTGTGGTAGAACTGCGCCGTTTCATGGGGCAGCCCCTCAAGCTTCAGGTGGTCGAGCAGGACAAGTTTGACAGTCTGCTGGCGTTGACCTACGAGCAGGATTCCAATGAGGCCATGCTCATGATGGGTGACCTCGGTGATGACATGGACTTGATGTATGTCGCGCAGCATCTCCCTGAGCCGGAAGACCTGCTCGAGAGCGAGGACGATGCACCGATAATCCGCCTGATCAATGCATTGCTGACTGAAGCGGTCAAGGAGAATGCCTCCGATATCCACATTGAGCCCTTTGAGAATCGGCTCGTGGTGCGTTTCCGCTGTGATGGTGTCCTGCGCGAGGTTCTGGAACCGCAGCGGGTGCTGGCACCCCTGCTGGTGTCGCGTATCAAGGTCATGGCGCGTCTTGATATTGCGGAGAAACGCCTGCCGCAGGATGGTCGTATATCCCTCAGGGTTGCCGGTCGGGCTGTAGATATTCGGGTGTCCACGTTGCCATCGGGTAACGGGGAACGCGTGGTATTGCGTCTGCTCGACAAGCAGGCCGGTCGCCTGGATCTGGAGCATCTCGGCATGTCAGGCAGGGACCGCGAGGTCATTGATGACTTGATCAACCGGCCTCACGGTATTGTCCTGGTGACCGGACCAACCGGTTCCGGCAAGACCACTACCCTGTATGCCGCGCTGGGGCGTCTTAATAACAAGCGCCGTAATATCATGACGGTCGAGGATCCGATCGAGTATTATCTGGATGGTATCGGGCAGACGCAGGTAAACAACAAGGTTAACCTCAGTTTCGCGCGTGGCCTGCGCGCGATTCTGCGTCAGGACCCTGATGTTGTCATGGTCGGCGAGATTCGTGACCTTGAAACGGCAGAGATTGCCGTACAGGCCAGTTTGACCGGGCACCTGGTGTTTTCCACCTTGCATACCAACAGTGCTGTTGGTGCTGTTACGCGTTTACGTGATATGGGCGTGGAGCCGTTTCTGTTGTCGTCCAGTATGATTGGCGTACTGGCACAGCGACTGGTGAGGGTTTTGTGCAATGACTGCAAACAACCCTATACCGCCAGTGAGGCTGATTGCCAGACGCTCGGTGTTCCGGTGGAGAACCCGCCAACCCTGTATCATTCACAGGGCTGTGAAACGTGTAACCAGCTTGGCTTTCGGGGACGTACCGGTATCTATGAACTGGTTGCCGTCAATGATGCCATGCGGACATTGATTCATGACGGTGCCGGCGAGCAGGAGCTTGACCGGCTGGCACGTGAGACGGCGCCGGGAATCCGGCATGATGGCTGGCGCCGGGTGCTGGAAGGCATTACCTCCGTTGAGGAAGTATTGCGTGTTACCCAGAGTGACTGAGAACCCGCTACTGGTAATGACTGCCTCCTGTTCTTCCGCTGTTCCCCTGAATTCCTGAACGATGGGTGCTTTCGAATACACAGCACTGGACAAGACCGGTCGCGAGAAGAAAGGCGTTATCGAAGGTGATGCACCGCGCCAGGTGCGTCAGCAACTGCGTGAACAGGGTCTGGTGCCACTGGATGTGCAAGAGGTTGCGCAACGCGAGGCACGTGCCAGGCGTCGTTCCCCGCTGTTTCAGCGTGGCATCAGTGCCACTGACCTTGCACTCATAACCCGACAGCTGGCAACACTGGTACGGGCGGCACTGCCGCTGGAAGAATGTCTGCGCGCCGTTGCCCAACAAACAGACCGACCGCGTCTGCACAGCATGTTGCTGTCGGTGCGTTCGCGTGTCATGGAAGGACATACACTGGCTGCCGGGCTCGGCGACTTCAAGCATGTTTTTCCTGAGCTTTATCGCACTACGGTCGAGGCGGGCGAAGAGGCCGGCCATCTTGAACGGGTGCTGGAACGCCTGGCTGATTACACGGAAAATCGCCAGCAGATGCGGCAAAAGGTCCAGCTGGCGGTTTTTTATCCGGCCATGCTCACACTCGTTGCCATCCTGGTGGTTGGTGGTCTGATGACCTACGTGGTGCCCAAGGTCGTGGCGGTGTTCGATAATATTAATCAGGAATTGCCGCCCCTGACGGTGACACTAATTGCAATCAGTGATTTCTTGCGCAACCACGGCATACTTATGTTGGTTATCCTGGTGCTGGCAGGGGTGGCGGTATCCTACCTGTTACGTGTCAAGGACAATCGCCGGCGCTTTCATCGCATGTTGTTAACCCTGCCGCTGGTCGGCAGGCTGGAGCAGGGGGTCAATACCGGGCGATTTGCACGGACCTTCAGTATTTTGACGGCCAGTGGGGTGGAAGTGCTGGAAGCCATGCGTATATCCGCGCAGGTCATATCCAATATTCCCATGCGTGAAGCGGTCGATGAAGCCGCTGCACGAGTGCGTGAAGGTGCGGGTATTGCAGCCGCGCTGGAGAAGAGCGGTCATTTCCCGCCCATGATGGTTCATTTGATCGCCAGTGGCGAGGCCAGTGGCAAACTGGAGGATATGCTGGAACGGGCGGCAATTAATCAGGAGCGTGAGATTGAAACCATGATTGCCACAGTGCTTGGCTTGTTTGAGCCACTATTGATCCTGGTAATGGGGGCTGTGGTACTGATTATCGTGCTGGCTATTCTGCTGCCAATCTTCGATCTGAACCAGCTGGTTCAGTAGTGGATTTGTGCTGGTGAGATTATCTGCAGTAGCAGATCGCATCCGCAATGGTTTGCTAGTAACCGCTGGAGGCCAGTTCGATATCACCTGACAGGGCGGCAACTCGTTCGACACCGGTTTCAATATG
>JASJGW010000158.1:0-3184 GCA_033791305.1 Gammaproteobacteria bacterium
CCCGTGCCGGTGAGGCCAAGGCGGCCATCAAGGCGCTTAATTACCGGGATATCGGTGGTAATAGAATTCGGGTGAAAAAGGCGGAAATGCGTGAGGAAGGTACCGCTGAAAACAAATCAGAGACGCCCGGCTCCTGACCCATTGTTGAGACCTTTATGACCCCCTGGATTTTTCTCGATAGCGCACAAGTGCCGGGCAACGGAGGGGAACTGTCCCTGTATCAGCGGGGCGATGAATTCTCGATCAAAATCGTGGGCCGTGGCGAACTGATGAACAGCCGTATCCATGGCTCCGAAGATGCGCTAGCGGAACATACCTGTGCCAGACTGGTGAATTGCGTAAAGCCGCGACTACTCATCGGGGGCCTGGGCATGGGATTTACCCTGGCTGCGACACTCCAGCACAGCAGCAAGCAGGCACAGGTAGACGTGGCAGAATTAGTGCCGGCAGTGGTGGTGTGGAACAGGGGACCACTTGGGGAACATGCCGGCCATCCGCTCCTTGACCCGCGGGTGACGGTGCGCGAGGTGGATGTCGCCCGTATTCTCAAGGCCGAGCAGCAAACTTACGATGCTATCTTGCTGGACGTGGACAACGGTCCTGAGGGACTCACTCGCAAAAAGAACGATTGGCTCTACAGCATAAACGGATTGAGCGAGGCATACGTGGCACTGCGTCCTCAGGGGGTGTTGGCTGTGTGGTCGGCCGGTCCTGATAAAAACTTTTTGCAACGACTGCGAAAGGTGGGATTCGAGGTAGACGAGCTGCAGGTCCGTGCACGCGGATCAAAAGGAGCACGGCACATCATCTGGTTTGCCAGGCGCGGCATTTAGCCCCAGGTATGGCAACCGACCAGGCAGTTACTGAAATCCCCGCTCCAGGTTCTGCACGTTCTGCTGCATGACGCTGAGGAAGTCCCCGGCCCCGGGTCGATTCCCGCAGGGGTCGAACACCAGGCTGTCGACACCCATGCTGCGCAGCCGCGTCACGCTCTCCGGGTTCGGCTTGCCCTCCCAGATCATCCAGTCCGCCGGATGTCCCGTGAGCAGACGCGCCAGTTCCGACCACTGCGCCGCGTCGGGCATCATGTCCGGCTCCCACATGACACTTTGCAGGTTCAGTCCGTAGCGGCGCGTGGAATACTGATACACCGGGTGCGATGCCATCAATGGCCTGTCGGGCTCTGTTGCCACGATCTCGCGAACCTGCCTGTCGAGATCCAACAGTTCCTTCTCGAGCGCCGCCAGGTTGCGCGCGAAGACATCCTTCGAACCCGGTCGCTGGCGCGACAATGCGTCGGCAACGGCCCGCGCCTGCTCCACGGCGAGGGTAAAATCCAGCCAGGTGGTAAAGGCGGTGCCTGTATGGGAGTGGTCGCCCTCGCGTCCATGGCTGTGTGTGACATCCCCTTTCGTATGAATGTAGCGGTCCCGGAAGCCGGCGGAGGTATCCACCAGCTTGCGGCGGGGTAGTGAAACCCGGTTAACCCACTGCGCATAACCGGCTCCATTCAGCAGAATGATGTCGGCCTGCTGAAAGCCGGCAATGGCGGCCACATCGGGCTGCCAGAACGCCGGATCGATCGCGGGCGGCACTGGCAGGATCACCTCGGCCTGCTCACCGGCAATGCGTTGCGCGAAGTACTGCAGTGGATAATTGACTGCATAGACAGCAAGCTTCTCCCCTGCATCAGCCAGCGAGACAGCAAGCAGCAGGACCGTCGTGACAATCCGCATTAACCCTTGATGTCCCATGCCTTCCTCCAGTTGTCGTTGCGAGTGCGGCTAGCCGATGAACAGAGTGCGTACCAGTTCGTCACTGTGTTGATGCACCAGCACGATGGCTGCCGCACAGAGTACACCACTGAACAACACAATAATGGCAATCTCCGCGACCAGCAGCCGTGCAATGGTCAACAGGCTGCCGCCTATCCTGAAGACCGTATGAATTTCCCGCTGACGCAACCTGAGCGACAGCGCAAACACCAGGATCAGTGCCAGCACAGTGGCAACACCCACCACCAGGATGACCGCGTCGAGCATGTGCTTGATGCGAAAGATATTGGCCAGCAGGCCGTCGATGACTGTCTCGGGGACCACCAGCTGGTAACCGGTGTCACCGTCGAGATAACGGCCGCGGAGAATGGTCCCCGCTTTGGCACCATGGGGAACGGTGAGCACGGCACTCAGCGGATAATCACCGGGCGCGCCATGGAAATGGAAGCTGTCAATATTCTCTGCCGTGATTTCCGTGTACTCGACCAGCCTGGCATTGGCAACCACGTTGCCTTCCGTCCGCTCGATAATCACGCTGGCATCCTGCGGCCGGGTGACATCCTCGTGACCATGCACCAGCCCCTGCACCACCCAGGCTGTCTTGATGTCGACGAACACCGCCAGGTCATCCGGGGTATGTGAGCGTTGCAGGATTCCGGCGACCTGCATGTTGAGCGGGTACACGCCGGCGAGATCGAATACCGTCTCGGGTGATGACAGCAGGCTGTCACCTGCCGTGATGCCAAGCCGCGCGGCGGCCTCGGCACCAACGACACATTCACCCAGCTGCGCCAGCTGCCGCCCCTCTGCTATGGTCAGCGCGCGGAAGTCAAAGTAGTCGAGAGTCGTGCCCACGATGGGAAAGCGCCGCGCCTTGAAACGCACATAAAGCGGGATAGGTGTCGCCAGCCCTGATGCCTCCACCGCCTCCACTGCCGCCATGGAAATCAGTTTCGGGACCTCATCGTCGAAGTACAGGCCATTCATCACCAGGTCCAGTGCACTGCCCGGCGCACCCAGCAGCAGCGGGGTTGATTCGGCGCGCGACAGCAACTGCCGTTCACTCTCCGTCAGCAGCAGTTGCAGCGCCAGCGGCAGGACGGCGATGAGGGTGACACAGGCCACCAGCGTCGCGGTGCGGGCCTTGTTGAAGCTCAGGTACTTCCAGGCAATGTAGAGGCTGTCGATCATGCTGCCCCGGCCCGGAAGTCATTGAAATCGACCACCCGGTCGAACAGCGGCAACAACTCATGGTCGTGGGTGACCGCGAGCAGGGTCGCGTCATGCGCGGCCACACTCTCGAACAGCAGCTCGAGGATATGCCCCTTGTTGCGCGGATCGAGGTTGCCGGTCGCCTCGTCGGCGAGGATCAGCCTGGGTCCCGGTAGCAGCGCGCGGCAGATGGCGAC
>JASJGW010000159.1:0-5688 GCA_033791305.1 Gammaproteobacteria bacterium
TCTTCGTCAGGGGTAATGACTGCTGCGGCCCGGGTTTCGGTAGTCAAGCCAAGAAGCTCAGCCGGTATGCTTTTGTTCATTCCGCCTTCAAGTACGCACACATCCAGACCGCGCTGGCTCAGGAGGAATGCAGCGGCGGCGCTGCGCCTGCCTGTATCACAACAAATAATGTATTTTTTGCCTGGATCCAGTCCCGGGGCTCTGTCACGTATCATGAATAATGGCACATTGATGCTATTTTCAAAGGAGTACCTGGAGTGCTCGTCTGCTAACCTGACATCCAGCCATATACCTCCCTCTTTTACAGATGCTGTTGCCAGCTCGTAATCTATATAATGTACAAGATTTTTCTTTAATAGCTCCACGAAATCTTTCTTGGACAAGCGCATCAGGGTGCCGTCGGTTACCATGGAGATGGTTGCATTGCGTTTGACATCTGATACCAGTGCCTCTTCGCCGAAACAGTCGCCAGGGCTTAATTCGGCAAGTGGAACGTCCCAGCCTTTGCCGGAAGCAAGACGAGTTACCGAACATTTTCCTTCCCGAACGATGTAAAAGTAATCACCTTCATCGCCCTGGCGGATTATTACATCGCCGGCTTTGACATTTACTAGCACCAGTTTTTGCAGCAATCTTTGAATATCAGAGGGTGTCAGTTTTATGAGGGCCTCGGACTGTAACATGCGGGTTATCCAGTCTTCGCTGGCCCCGGTACTGGACAGTTTTGATTTATGTTCAGCTGACTGATCCAGTGTCAGCATAACGTCAAGCAGGGTGGAATCTATGTAGGCAATAACTGTTTTGGTTGCTGCACGCGCTGATATGAGTCGTGGCTGCTGGTTGGCAAGCGGGGATCTCGCCGGGTCGGTACCTGCGGATACAACACCGGTTACTTTGCCATTTGAATCGATAAAATTGACTACACCATCGAGCAGGTAAATTGAACGCTTATCCCGGTCCCCTTCACCAAACAGGTAGCTGCCCGCAGTGATATCTTCAATGGTCAGGCCGCTTGTTATTTCCTTGAAGCGGCTTTCTGTCAGGGAGTTCAGCGGGATCAGGTCACGCAGGATTTCCTGCCCGGAGAACTTTTTGTGCTGACTCTTGGGTGCCTTCATGTGTACGCCTGCCGATTAATGTGGTGGTTTGCCCGAGGACAGTTGTTGGCCTCAGCAAAGCTATCGGCAGACATGTGCACATATATGAGGACTAAATCAGGCACAAACTGTGATGGGATGCCATTACCCGTAATCAGCTTTCTAGCCTTGTAGCGTATTTAAATGTTTAATCAGACGGGCATGCCTGCGTGCAACATAGAGGCTAATCCTGCACCGGTTCGATTTTCAGAATCACGCCATCGACGCCCACGACCCTGACTGTTGTCCCGGTGGGCAGGTCAGCACCTGTGATGCGCCAGGTGGAATCATCAACCCGTATTACACCCGTATTGTTGCTGATGGGTTCCGCGAGGGTGAAGGTTCGACCGATGTATTGTTCGCCACGCCGGTTCAACGCGGGTTGATCGGTGGTGACCGGATGGGCGCGTTGAAAACGCTTGAACAGGGTGAGGCTGAGAATGGAAAGGCCCGAGAACAGTAAGATCTGATACTCCCAGCCAAGCTCCGGTACCGCCAGCAGGGCCAGTCCGGTTATGCCTGCTGCGACCGATAGCCACAAAAAGAAAAAACTCGGTGCGGCGACCTCTATAATTAACAGGACGCCGGCAAGAATCCACCAGTGCCAGTAATCAATAGTGGCGAAAAAGGCTTCCATTACGCCGGCTCCTGTCTGCCCAGCGCCTCTTTGGCCAGTTCCCCAATACCGGCAATCGAGCCAATCACGCTGGCGGCCTCCAGTGGCATTAACACCAGTTTCTGGTTGGGTGCAGAGCCAATATGCTGCAGCGCTTCGACATACTTCTGTGCGACGAAGTAATTTATCGCCTGGATGTCGCCCTTGGCGATGGCCTCGGAAACCATGGTTGTTGCCTTGGCCTCTGCCTCTGCTTCACGTTCGCGGGCCTCGGCATCACGAAAGGCGGCCTCCCGGCGGCCCTCGGCCTCCAGCACCACTGCCCGTTTCTGGCCTTCGGCCTTCAGAATTTCTGATTGACGCAAGCCCTCTGCATCCAGAATCACGGCACGTTTCTCACGTTCGGCCTTCATCTGACGCGCCATGGATTCGATCAGGTCCTGTGGCGGCTGGATATCCTTGATCTCGATGCGCGTCACCTTGACACCCCACGGGCTGGTGGCGGCATCCACCACGATTAGCAACTGGGCATTAATCTTGTCACGCTGTGACAGCAGTTCATCGAGATCCATACTGCCCATCACGGTACGGATATTGGTCATGGTCAGATTGTTGATGGCACGGCCCAGGTCGTTCACTTCATAGGCAGCCTTGGCAGCATCCAGTACCTGATAGAACACCACCCCGTCTGCCCTCACCATGGCATTGTCGCGGGTAATGACCTCCTGACTCTGAATGTCGAACACGGTTTCCATCATATTGAGCTTGTGACCGATACGGTCAACGTAAGGCACGATTAAATTCAGGCCGGGACGCAGGGTCTTGCGGTAACGGCCAAAACGTTCGACAGTCCATTCGTGTCCCTGAGACACGACTTTTACGCCCATAATGACAGTGATGACTGCCAGCGCCAGTATGACTAGTGCAAAGGTTGAAAAACCGCTCATTTATCTCTCCTTGATCCTGTGATGGTGAGGGACTGCTCTGTGAATTGTAGAACAGTATGGTCACTGCTGTCCTGTACCTGTTTACTGTAAATAAGCGGCCGGCAGGATGTCCTTTAAATATGCCCGGCCGCCGAGTTGTGTCATCTGGCGGAGTATTTCATTGCGTCGCCTGATGACATATGCCGATGGATGGCTGGCCAGCAATCTCCGGGGGTTGGGCAGCACGGCAGCGAGCAGGGCTGCCTGTTCCCGGGTGATTGAACTGGCCGGTCTGGAGAAAAACTTTAGCGAGGCGGCCTGTACGCCGAAGGTGCGCCTGCCAGTTTCTGCAATGTTCAGATAAACCTCCAGGATACGTTCTTTTGACCAGAACAGCTCCAGCAGTACTGTCAGCCAGGCCTCCAGCCCCTTGCGCAGAAAGCTGCGTCCCTGCCACAGGAACAGGTTCCTGGCGACCTGCTGGGTCAGCGTACTGGCGCCACGCAAGCGCCCGCCCTGGGCGTGTTGTTCAACCGCATCCTTGATAGCATCGAGGTCAAACCCCCGGTGGGTCGGGAATTTCTGATCTTCCGAAGCCACTACGGCCAGTGCGGCGTCGGGCGAAATATGCTCCAGTGCTACCCATTGATAGTCTTGCTGTTCGCCTTCACTGAGCGCCCGGCTCAGTATTACGGCAGAGGTGGGCGGGGGTACCCAGCGCAACATGAGGACAGGGAGGATGCTGATGGAAAGAAGTGTGGCTAGACTCCATAACAGCCAGCGACGTAATCGTTTCATGTGGTATCTCTGGTGTTTGACTAGTACTATCCGGGTAACCGCCTCCCAGCATGACTGACAGGTGTTACCTTGGCAATCAGTGTTTTTGATCTTTTCAGAATTGGTATCGGGCCATCAAGCTCGCATACCGTGGGGCCCATGCGTGCGGCCGGAATGTTTATCGAAGGATTATCGGACAATGCTCTGACGAGCCAGCTTGCACGTATACGGGTTGAACTGTTTGGCTCGCTGGGTGCGACCGGCAAGGGACACGGTACCGACAAGGCGCTGATCCTGGGCCTGCAGGGTGAATTGCCGGAAACGGTGGATACTGATGCCATTCCGGCCCGCCTTGAACAGGCACAGAAACTCGGTCAGTTGCAATTGCCGGACGAGACGGTAATCGCCTTCGATGCGCAGCAGGACCTGTTGTTCCACAAGAACAAGGTATTGCCCTATCACCCGAACGGGTTGACGTTTTTTGCCATTGACAGTAGTGGAAAAGTCTTGCAGGAGCGCAGCTATTACTCTGTCGGGGGTGGTTTTGTTGTCAACGAGGCAGCCGCCGGCGCTGATCGTATTGTGGAGGATCATACACCGTTACCCTTGCGTTTCACGACCGGCGCAGGCCTGCTTGTGCACTGTGCGGACCAGGGGCTTTCCATTAGCCAGGTCATGTTACAGAACGAACGCGTCTGGCATACCGACGAGGAAATACGGACAGGATTGTTAAATATCTGGGCGGTAATGCAGGAGTGTGTCACACGTGGTTGTCATACTGAAGGAGTATTGCCCGGCGGTTTGAAGGTTAAGCGCCGGGCAGCTCGACTGCATCGGCAACTGACAAGCGAGCTGGAACTGCACAAGGTGCCGCTCGGGACCATGGATTGGGTAAACCTGTACGCACTTGCCGTGAATGAAGAGAATGCAGCCGGGGGCAGAGTGGTGACAGCGCCCACCAATGGTGCTGCTGGTATCATCCCGGCAGTGATGCACTACTACTGGAATTACTGCCCTGGTCACTGCGAGGAGGGCATCATCCGTTTTTTGCTGACGGCCGGTGCGATCGGGATTCTTTATAAAGAGAATGCCTCTATTTCAGGTGCTGAAGTCGGTTGCCAGGGTGAAGTGGGCTCGGCCTCCTCGATGGCAGCCGGCGCCTTGACAGAGGTGATCGGTGGCACACCCGAGCAGGTCGAGAATGCTGCCGAGATTGCCATGGAACATAACCTCGGGCTTACGTGTGACCCGGTTGGCGGTTTGGTGCAGGTGCCCTGCATCGAGCGTAACGCCATGGGCGCCGTAAAGGCCATCAATGCATCACGTATGGCAATGCGGGGTGACGGAACTCATTTTGTTTCGCTCGACAAGGTGATCAAGACCATGCGTGATACCGGTGCGGATATGAAAACCAAGTACAAGGAAACGTCCAGGGGTGGGCTGGCGGTGAATGTGATCGAGTGCTAGTGTGGACCTCTGATATGTGCACGTTATTCGTTACACCACACTAGTACTTCTTTAGCCGGATAAAGACAGCAGTTATGGCCATTAAATAAAACTGGCACGCAGCTAAAAATGGTTTTATATCCGTTGTTATCAGTCTGGAGAATTACCAGGCTGGGTTATTTAATGCTGCGGATTAGTGGGCCTATGGTCAGTCCCTGGAACACTATCGAGAAAACCACGACCGCATAGGTCACGGCAACCAGCATTTCCTGCACTTCATGTTCCAGCTGAATGCCAATTGGTCCGAGCAGGTTGAGTGCCAGGGAAAAAACCAGTGCTATCAGCATGATCCCGATGATGGTAGGTAGCTTCAGGAAGCGGTGATTGATGTAGCTGAAAACAGCGGAAGCTGTCAGCAGTCAAGTGTGGTGCGGGCTTTATCCAAGTGTCAGCAATTTCTCATGCATTTCCATGATGCATTTCACGGTGGCTTCCCAGTCGATACAACCGTCAGTTACCGAGACCCCGTACTTGAGGTCGTGCAAATTTTCGGGAATGGGTTGATTCCCGAAATTGATGTTACTTTCAATCATCAGGGCGATAATGGACTGGTTGCCCTCGAGTATCTGGTTTGTGATATTTTCGGCGACCAGTGGCTGGAGTGACGGGTCCTTGCTGGAGTTTTCGTGGCTGCAGTCGACCATAATGTAGGGGCAGACCCCCGCCTTTTTGAGTGTTTCTTCACAGGTGGTGATGTTGACTGAGTCGTAATTGGGTTTGCCGTTAC
>JASJGW010000160.1:0-16028 GCA_033791305.1 Gammaproteobacteria bacterium
GGAGAAGGCCAGTTCCAGACTGCCGCGCAAGTTGGGAAACAGGTCTGCCACCGGCTTGCCAGCCTCGGAGCGGGAGGTAATAACGGCCAGTTCTGACTCCGGATGAGCTGCCAGTAACCGTAACAATTCGACACCGGTATAACCGGTTCCGCCTACTACACCTACCTTGATCATGCGTTACTCACCTGTTCACTGGCTATATTCATAATCCGCAAATAGTACACCATCCCACTCCCTTTCATTCTACAATAACCCCTGAAAAACAGGCACTGACACGGCTCGGCAGCGCTGAACCCGTAAATATCACTCTGAAGGAGTACCCGCACAACCGTGCTCAAGCATCACTGGAATCAATGGCTCGACAATCTCGGACTGCGTGTCTCCAGTCTGGATGCCTTGCCACAGCTGTCCATGCTGGCCATCCCGGTGGGCCTGCTGTCAGGCGGCGTCATCATTGCCTTCCGGATGCTGGTGGAATCCTCGCAGGGCCTGCTGCTGCCGGAAGGCAACATCGAGAATTACGAGGGTCTCACGGTCGGGCTGCGGTTGCTGCTGCCAGTGGCCGGTGGTTTGGCCATTGGTCTGATCTGGCAATTCCTGCAACAGGAAACCCGCGAGACCGGGATCGTACATGCCATGGAGCGACTCGCGTACCATCAGGGCAGACTACCGTTTCGCAATGCAGTGGTACAGTTTATTGGTGCTGCACTCAGCATCATCAGCGGACATTCTGTCGGCCGCGAAGGCCCCAGCATACATCTCGGTGCGACCAGCGGCAGTCAAATCGGTCAATGGCTGCGACTACCCAATAACAGTCTGAGAACACTGGTGGCCTGCGGCATTGCCGCCGCGATTGCGGCCTCCTTCAATACCCCGCTGGCAGGCGTCATCTTTTCCATGGAAGTCGTTATGATGGAATACTCGGTTATCAGCTTCGCACCGGTCATCCTGTCAGCGGTGACCGCGACCACACTGACCCGGCTGGTGTTTGGTAGTGACCAGGTTTTCTCAATCCCGGCCATGCAGCTGGGATCGTTACTGGAATTACCCTATGTCATCATCATGGGGGCCATATTGGGATGCATTGCCGCCCTGTTTATCCATTTACTGCAACACTCGACCACGTTCTCGAAAGGCTGGCCGATCTGGGTCCGCTGCACCCTGGGTGGCGGCATCGTCGGCCTGATTGGCATGGTAGTACCGGAGGTCATGGGCATCGGTTATGACACGGTCAACATGGCCCTGCTGGGGCAGCTGACGCTGTCAGTCCTGCTGGTCATCACTGTTGCCAAAATCGTGGCCAGCGCACTGGGGCTCGGGCTGGGTCTACCGGGTGGCTTGATCGGACCCACCCTGGTGATCGGCGCGCTGGCTGGCGGCGCCACCGGCATCATGGCCGATACCTGGCTGCCGGGCGATATGGCCTCCCCCGCCTTCTATGCACTGATCGGCATGTGCACCATGATGGGCGCAACGCTGCAGGCGCCGCTCGCCGCACTGACGGCTTTGCTGGAGCTCACCGCCAACCCGCACATCATTCTGCCGGGCATGCTGGCGTTGATTACCGGGGTGCTCGTCAGCCGGGAAGTCTTTGGCAAGGAATCTGTCTATCTGGTGCTCATGAAGGCACGCGGACTGGACTACAGGGATACCCCCCTGAATCTGACATTGCGACGTATCGGTGTGGCCAGTGTAATGGAACGCCACTTTGAATCGTTACCGGAAATTGTCGACTGCGAACGCGTAAAGGAAGCACTGGCAAACGAACCCCGCTGGATACTGATTACCCGGGACAGACAACCGCTTGCCATCATGCCTGCCGCTGACCTGGCGCGCCAGGTGCAGGAACATCCGGAGAAAGAAGAGTACTCACTGACGGACATACCTGCGGAGCGGAGAGAGGTAAGCACTGTTGACTTTCAGGCCACCTTGCAGGAAGCACTCGTCACCCTGGATACAAATGACGCCGAGGCCTTGTATGTTACCCGGCATACCATTCCAGGTATCAGCAGGATTTACGGCGTATTGACGCGCGAGGACATTGACCGAAGCTACCGTGTCAACTAGACAAGCATTTCAGGATTCCCAAAACTTTCCAGAAACCACCCCGCGGATATCCACTCAGACCCTCTCACATCGATGTAGAGAGCCGCCGTCTCTGCGCGCTTCATGTGGCAAGCGGGTTAACTGTCAGGATCTGACCAGCCGCAGAAATTCTGAACGGGTGCGGTCATGATCAAGAAAAGTTCCCAGCATCATCGAAGTCGTCATTTTCGAGTTTTGCTTCTCCACACCCCGCATCATCATGCACAGGTGCTGGGCCTCGATAATGACACCGACACCGGCTGGTTGTATGGTCTGCATCAGGGTGTCAGCAATCTGCTTGGTAAGGTTTTCCTGGATCTGTAAACGCCGTGCGAACATATCCACGATACGGGCAATCTTGGACAGGCCGATGACCTTGCCGGTAGGAATATACGCAACATGGCACTTGCCGATAAAAGGCAACAGGTGATGCTCACACAGGGAATACAACTCAATATCCCTCACCAGGATCATCTGGTTGTTTTCCGATTCAAAGATGGCATTGTTCACCACCTCGTCAACGGACTGCTGATAACCATGCGTAAGATACTCCATGGCCTTGGCAGCACGCGCAGGTGTTTTCATCAACCCTTCTCGTGACGGGTCCTCGCCGACACCCTTTATGATCTGCCGGTACAATTCTTCAAGTTTGTTACCCATATAATCAACCCTTATCTGACTCAGGCGTCGTCGCTATGCCTTCAACCTCAAGAGTAACATGATGAACGCGTGGCAATCGCTTCTTGATAGTCTGTGCAATTTCCTCAATAATGATTTCGATACGCTCCAGCGTGGCCTGTGCAGCAGCACGCGTGTGGCAATAATCACGTAACTGCTGATTCTTGCGTTTTCCACTGGGCAGCACAGACAGAAACCCGCTCTCGAATTCTGTCATGCGCGTCTGCAGTCCCGCGACGACGGCTTCCTCACGCAGTTCAATCTCAGCCACCAGGATGGTGTGCTGGTCATCAATTATGATCGAGCGCAGATCATGGTAACGTTCAACTTCCGAATGTTGTTCAACAATATCGACAAACGTGGCTTCCGCCTCGGTGTCACGCACATCGGATAGATAGCGCATATTCACAGCCCCCAGGAAAAAGGCCGTAAGACCGAGCAACACCGCGATCATCGCCGAGAAACCAATATCCCAGTATGGATTACCTGTGAATACGGTCATCAGAATTCCGGTCGAGGCCAGCAGCACCCCCAGCGTCGCCACGGTATCCTCCAGCACAACAGCCACCAGCGTTGGATCATCCGAACGCAGCAGCGACCGTAGAAAGCCGGTCTCGCCCTGTGCACGCATACGCTTGCTGAATTCACTTACAGCAACAAACAGTGAATAGCCATCCAGCACGAGCGCAATAAACAGCACAATGGCGGCTATCCACAGCGGAGCAATACTGAAGCCAAGCAGATCAACTGCCGCTGGTGGCTGTTTGACTCCCACCTTTTCCCAGGAGTGCCAGGCATGCGACAACCCCAGTCCGCAGCCAATGGAAAACAGGCCAATAGCACTCCAGAGATTCCACAGATATTTTTTCTGTCCGTGACCGAAGGCATATTCGGCATCCGCAGGCCTTTCGGCAACCTTCAGCCCGATCAGCAAAAAACCCTGATTGAGACTGTCCATCAGGCTGTGGATTGTCTCGTTCATCATCGAGGCTGAATGTGTGACGGTGGCGGCAATAAACTTGAGAACCGTCAATATCGCATTGGCGACCAGCGCCGTTATAACCGCCTTGCTTGAACCATGTGCCATATCTGGATATTCCGTATTAAGAGTAATGCAGTCTATTGATAACTCACATGGTCCAGCATAATCCAGCCGCCCTGAATCCGGCCGTCCGGATCATGATGCGTCCAGTGAATAACGCCGCCCCGGTCATTCCACTCATATTTTCCCCGCACTGCCAGTGCCAACCCCTGGCGTACCGGGATACGTTCTGCAAGGTCGATATTATGCGCCACCACGACCGTGTGGCCGTCATCGAGCTCAAGAATAAATTTCTGATGGCGCGCCCCCTCATTGTCATCGCTCAACACCCGGCTTACGCGGCCGCTGGTCTCGAGCCACAGTCCGGAACGGTGGTCGGCATACGCCTGTTGCACCGCATTATCACCAACCGTAATAGTGTTATCAGTCGACTGCTGGTCCGGGAGGTAGTACTGGTAGGCAAGCAGACCCAGCACAATCAGGAGGGGCAGTATCTTGTTCCTTACCAGGTACCTTTTATTGTTCAAGGATCATACCCGGCCGGTATCGGCGGCACCCGTTTCATCGCTTCAGGATGGAGCCCAGTACCCCACGTGAGATCTGGCGTCCCAGGGAACTGCCAATTGAACGCACAATGCTCTTCAGCATGGCTTCCATCACACCCTGGCGATTACTGCGCCGGCCGGATGTTTTCTTAACGGGTTTCCCTGCCTTCGTAACAGCCTCCTGTTGCGCTGCCTTCGCTGCACGTTCATTGAGCATCTCATAGGCCGAGCGTCGATCTACCGGCTGATCATAGCGTTCACGAAAGATACTGGCATCTATGACCGCCTCGCGTTCAGCACGCGTGGACGGTCCCAGCCGAGACGCCGGCGGCCTAATCAGAACACGCTCCACCATGCCCGGTATCCCCTTACCGCCCAGTGTAGACACCAGGGCTTCACCCACACCCAGTTCCTTGATGGCATCAACCGCATTAACTGCCGGGTTGGCTCGAAAGGTCTCTGCTGCTGCACGTACCGCCTTCTGCTCACGTGGTGTAAACGCACGCAGGGCATGCTGGATTCGATTACCCAGCTGGCCCAGAATCGGGTCGGGAAGATCCAGCGGGTTCTGAGTAACAAAATAAATGCCTACACCCTTGGAACGGATCAGGCGTACCACCTGCTCAACCTTGTCAACAAGCGCCTGTGGCGCACTTTTAAACAACAGATGGGCTTCATCAAAGAAAAATACCAGGCGGGGTTTTTCAGGGTCACCCACTTCCGGGAGTTCCTCAAATAACTCGGCCAACAGCCACAGCAAAAACGTCGCATACAGTTTCGGCGTCTGCATCAACTTGTCTGCAGCCAGGATATTGATATTGCCGTAACCGCTGGTACTCATGCGCATGAAGTCAAACAGGTCCAGCGCCGGTTCACCCATAAACTGCCTGGCACCCTCCTGTTCCAGCACCAGCAGGCGCCGCTGGATGGCCCCGATGGATGCGCCGGAGATATTGCCATACTCGAGCCGCAACTCTCTGGCATTCTCGCCGGCAAAGACCAGCAGGGCACGCAGGTCTTTCAGGTCCAGTAACAACAGGCCCTGATCATCGGCTATCTTGAAAACGGCATAGAGAATTCCTTCCTGGGTATCATTCAGGCCCAGCATGCGGGCCAGTAATAAAGGTCCCATTTCCGAAACAGTGGTACGCACCCGGTGACCCTGCTTGCCGAACAGGTCCCAGAAAACAACCGGGAAAGCCTCATACGTGTAATGCTCAAGGCCAATGGTTTCCGCCCTTTGCTGCAACTTCGGATGTGCCTTGCCGGCCTGACAGAGACCAGACAGATCACCTTTGACGTCCGCCATAAAGACCGGCACACCGCGACGCGAGAATGCTTCTGCAAGAATCTGCAGGGAAACAGTTTTACCGGTACCGGTTGCCCCGGCAATCAGGCCATGGCGGTTGGCGAGTCGCGGTAACAGGTAGACGGGTTGCTCGCCCTTGCCAACAAGGATTCCGGGATCGTTATCCATGGTTATCACGACTCCTGCTGAATCATCAGGCCCGCGACGGACCTGCTGAGGTATATGTCAGATCATCCACAAGGCGGGCATATTCCCTGCCCAGATCCTTTAGTTCTTCCAGCTCAAACATGGACGCGGGCTGCCTCGATGCCTTGATGGCAGTCTGGATCGCCTGCATCCGTGCAATGACCCGTTCCAGCTTCTCCTGTGCCTCACACATTCCCGCCCCCTGTGTTCATGATTCTGTTTGACTTTTCAACCCGAAACCGTAATGCACACGGCGGGCGATTACAATGGCCTGCCTGCAACGACTTCAGAAAGTCCTGCAACCAGGCAGACGCCACCCGGGGGGAATGTAACAACAATCAGTCTGAAGTGTCCTGTGGTTCTGGCGAGGATTTTTTTTCGTCACCATCCGGATTCTTACGTACTGGCGGCATAAAATTTCTGCGCATCCGCCGTCTGGACAGATAGTCCGATATTACCCCGTAAGTCACGGCGCCCAGTGCTCCCCCAAGCAATGAAAGCAACAGGTAGTGCGCGTCCCATATATAGACAAATGCTACCTTTGGATAACCGGCTTTTAGAATGTCGAATGCCACCTGAAGATTCTCGACTATACTGTCACTGACTTCCGGCAATCGCATTTGTTCGGGAGGCGGCTTGTCAATCCAGAACCAGGCCACCCAGCCCAGCAGGAACACAAAGAGCGTTGTTCGCAGCATAACTTACAACCCTTAATAAAAAAGGCCGGACACTCATCCGGCCTTCTTATACACCATTTAGCGATTACTCGCTGTTCGCGGTGCCAGCCTTTTCTGCAGCTTCTGTTACAGCCTCTTTGGCGTCCTCGGCAGCCTCCTCTGCTGCTTCTGCGGCGTCCTCTGCTGCTTCTGCAGCGTCCTCGGCAGCTTCCTCTGTTGCTTCAGAGGCATCTTCCGCAGCTTCAGTCACGGTATCTGTCATTGACTTGGATTCATCCTTGTCACCACAACCGGCAAGAAACAACAGGGTACTGAACATTACAACCAATAACTTCTTCATCATCACACTCCTTCGTGTTTACTCTCTATTAAAAAACCGGGATTGTTTCGTTGCCAGGCGAGAGACATCCGGTGGCAAAGAAAAAAATCTGCAAACATTTCCGGACAGACATACTTGTCCGGAGCCTTGAGGTTTTACTCCGCGGCTTAACCGCAGCTGGCGAATACCGATTCATCAAAAAGGCCAGCCGCACTATTAAACAGCGACCGCACAGCAATGTAAACAACCGCCAATATTTGCAAGCATACAAATATTACCTGCATTTACAATGCGTTAACCGCGCAGGCCAAGGTGATCAAGAACAGACGAGACATAAGAAAGCCAAAGAACCTTAATGAATTGCTAGAATTGCCCCCATATCAACGACAGGATACCTCCCCTGTACACACAGACATCATATGGATATTACACAAACAATCGCACTCACCATGGGTGTGGCCTGGGCAAGCGGGATCAATCTGTATGCAGCGATTCTGATGCTGGGCTATATGGGTGCAAGCGGCAACATTGATCTGCCGCCAGACCTGCAGGTCCTGAGCGATCCGATGGTGATGGTTGCTGCCGGCGTGATGTACGGCATCGAGTTTTTTGCTGACAAGGTACCCGGCGTGGATACCGGCTGGGATGCAATTTCAACATTCATCCGTATCCCTGCCGGCGCCATACTGGCGGCAGGGGCAGTTGGTGATGTCGGTTCAGGCGCACAGCTGGCCGCCGCCATTGCTGGTGGCACACTGGCGACCGGCAGTCACGTTACCAAGACCGGGACACGCGTCCTCATTAACACATCACCGGAACCGGTAACCAACTGGTTCGCCTCCGTAGGCGAAGACGTTGCCGTCATTGCCGGTCTCTGGACAGCCTTGTATCATCCTGCCCTGTTTATCGTATTACTGGTATTATTCATTTTACTGAGCATCTGGCTATTACCAAAAATCTGGCGCGGCATTAAAAGAGTCTTCGGTTTTCTTGGACGCATGCTGGGTAACAGTAAATCGGCAGAGCCGCCGGTAAAATCCATTGCTGACGACCCGATTAACGCGGAATCCATTACGCAAAAGAAACCATGAAACGCAAGGGCACACTGATATCACTGTTTGCGCTGGCCCTGCTGGGCACGCTGGGTTACGTGTGGCTTGCACCCGCCGGCTTGACAACCAGCCCGGATATCAGTCTGGTAACCATCGATGGTGAAAAGTTGCAGCTGGCCAGCCTGCGCGGCAAACCCCTGCTGGTTACTTTCTGGGCCACCACTTGCCCGGGTTGTATCAGGGAAGTGCCACACCTGATTGAACTCTACGAAGAGTTATCACCACAGGGGCTGGAAATTATCGCCATCGCCATGGACTACGACCCGCCCAACCGGGTGCTCGCCATGCGCAATGCCCGCCATATTCCCTATCCCGTTGCACTGGATATTCATGCCGAGGCTGCACGCGCCTTTGGAAATGTACGGCTGACACCCACCTCTTTTCTGATCACACCGAATGGCCGAATCGTTTACCAGAAAACGGGCGAGATAAGCATGGCAAAGCTGCGACAGGACATTCTGGGCCTGCTGAAAACCACGCAGGCAGGCCAACTGCATCTCGCCACGGCTGAAAATATTTAGGACGCCAGGAGAAACGTATCACCATGCTGTGGATCAAGGCTCTGCACATCATCTTCATGGTCACCTGGTTCGCCGGACTCTTTTATCTACCACGCCTGTTTGTTTACCATGCCGACTGTACTGATGAAGTCAGCCATACACGCTTCCTCGTCATGGAGCGTAAATTATTTGCCATCATGACCATCGGGGCCGTGCTGACTGCCGTATTCGGCACATGGCTGCTGGTTGAGTATGCCTGGGCGGCCTACGGGAACTCCGGATGGTTAATCACCAAGCTGGTGCTGGTTGGCGGGTTGATCGCATACCACCTCTATTGCAGCAGGCTGATGCGGGAGTTTCGTAATGGCACAGCCACACACAGTCACGTTTTTTACCGCTGGATCAATGAAATCCCGGCCCTGTTACTTATCGCGATTGTCCTGCTGGCAGTTGTCAAACCCTTCTGATCATCAGGAATCACGGCAATGCAATTAAAATGGGGTACAATATCCGCATTATTTTCCCGAGGTAATTTCGAATGAGTCGTATCGTTAACTGTGTAGTGCTCAAGCGGGAGGCGGAAGGTCTGGAACACATCCCGCACCCGGGTTCACTGGGTGAACGCATCTATGAAAATGTATCCGCCGAGGGCTGGAATAAATGGCTGGAGCGTCTGACCATGATCATTAATGAAAATGGCCTGAACACGGCTGATACAGGCAGTGTCGAGCTGATCGAACAACACATGGTGGGCTTTCTCTTTGGCGAGGGCGACCTGGGTTCCACGCCGGAAGGATTCCAGCCACCGGGCGGCAAGAAGTAAGGCGCGTACGCAACACCCTTCCACATCAACGCAGGTCCACTATCTTCATCAACGGCGCAACTACTATCTCCAGCTCGGCATGCGCCTCGCGCAAGGCCGCCTCTACCTGCCCGGGCGTAGGTGCACAGGCAAACATAAATCCCAGGTAACTGCTCCCTTCCGGGAGTGGCACCAGCTCATAGCCATCGCGAATACTGATCAGGATATCTTCGATAAAGGGCACTGCACGTGCGCGGGTAATCCCCTCGATACGGCGCAGGCTACCCGCCCGAGTAATCGGAATCATCAATACGCCGGCAGCACCGCTGCTTCGCTCGATTGATAATGGCCGTCCTGTCGCATGTGCAATGACCAGGTCTTCCAGGCTGTGCCCGGTACCAAAGCTGAGCAAACGCGCACATTCACCTCCAATGGTCCTTGCTGCGACCTCAATGGTGACACAGCCGGATTTGCAAATACGCACTTCCGCATGCACCGGGCCCTCACGCAGGCCGAGTCCGTCACAGGCATCCCTGACACACTGAATAACTTCCTGCTGGATCGCAGGCGCATGCCTGGAGGGCGTGATGTAGTAGCTCTCTTCAAAAAACGGGCCTTCCAGCGGGTCTGGCTTGTCAAAGATGGCCAGCACATCCAGCTTGCCCTTATGCAGCAAACCCTCAAGCGCCACTTCCGGACCGGCTATGAATGTCTCTACAAGGACATGGGTGCTGACATACTCTTCCGCAATGTCCTCACCCTTGATAATCGACTGAATCCGCTGACAGGCGGCCTGCACTTGCTGCAGCGTATCGGCACGTATTACCCCCCGACTGGCCGACAGGGAAAATGGCTTCACCACACAGGGCAGCTCCAAACCCTGCAGTTGTGGCGCAACGGCTGCTGTAAGATCGAGAACACGAAACGCCGGGGTCCGGATACCTGCCGACTGCAGGACCTGTCTGGCAAGATCCTTGCGATGCGAGTAAAGCGCAGCCCGGGGAGAATTATGCGGCAGGTTCAGGGCCTGGGCAATACGACTGCCCAGTTCCACTGTGGTGTCATCAGTTGCCACAACGCCATTAAACGGGCGTTCCCGGTTTGCTGCCAGCAGTAAATCCAGTGCCTCCGGTGCATCGAGGTCCACATGCAGACCACTGGCGATGGCACCCACAAGTGAATGTTCACCTTCGGATGCCACCAGCACATCTACCCCCTGACGGCGGGCAGACTCAAGATAGGAAACAGTACGATAACTGTTCGGGGGGACAATCAGCAGCAGCTGTGAGCGTACCTGCTGGCGACGGTTATCAGGCACATCCTCCGCCAGCGGCACCACAGGCACCACAGGTACCCGAGCCGCCCGTTATCGCAAAAGCATTATTGAAAACAAAACTGGCGCCGGTGGGCTTCTCGACATAATCGATCTCAACGCCGCGTAGAAAATTCAGCGCGACTGCGTCAACATAAACATCAAAACCGTTTTCCGGACGCACGCTGTCATACTCAGAGCGGGTGTCCGTAAACGTCATGCCATAACCCATGCCGCCACAACCTCCGCCGGAAACAAATACCCGGATGGCCTTGATTTCGTCATCTTCAACCTGGTTGAGCAACTCCAGCATTTTCTCGCTTGCTGCTGCAGTCAGTGCGAGGTCGCTTCCTGCCAGGTCGGTCTTGTAGTCAAGTGTTGCCTGTGTCATGTCGAACTCCGTTGTTTGTAGGGTTACCGGTACAGGATCAGTCAGGTAAAATATAGTCCCGGACGACAGTGGATACCACCCTCCCTGATTGGGAAGGACCCGGGCACCTCCGGAAAGCCACAGAACAATCAAACAATTTCAGTAGGTTACCGGATTCACCCCGGACAGACCGCTAACCTACCAAGTCCTGTTTAGTGTCCGCCCATAAAACACCGTAATTTCTCTCGCCAAGACGCAAAGATCGCAAAGATCGCAAAGCTAAAATCGACTACTCAAATGGCATTTATATTTTTTTCTTGGCGTCTTTTGCGCCGCTGCGAGAGTTATGCTTTCAGGACAGGCGCTATTTAATGATTGAACGTCCGGGTGTCGCTGGCAGACGTGGCATAGGCTGTTCCGGGAACTCACCGGTCAACGCGGACAGAAATGCCACAACATCCGTCACCTGCTCATTGGTCAGATCCTTGTTCAACTGTACCCTGGCCATGACACGCACGGCTTCGTCCAGGGAGCCCACGGCCCCGTTATGGAAATAGGGCGCAGTCAAGGCAATATTACGCAGCGTAGGCACTTTCCACATAAACTTGTCTGCCTCCTCGCTGGTGACCGTAAAGCGGCCGGTATCATCCATAAGCTGGTACTTTTTCACCGCGTCATTGTCTGCAAACGTCGGGAACTTCATAAAGAAGCCGGTACCAGGAGCCATGGTCGGTCCATTAAATGCCGGTCCTGAATGACAGGCTGTACAACCAGCGTCTGCGAAGGTGTTCATGCCGCGAACCTGTTGTTCTGACATCGCCTGCTTGTCACCTTTGACATAACGGTCGTAGGCACTGTCAGGGGTAATCAAGGTACGCTCGTATGCAGCAACCGCCTTTGCGGCATTCTCGACCGTCATCGAGTCTTTACCGGGAAAGGCGCGTTCAAAATATGGTCGGTAACCCGGTATATCCCGCACGCGGTTCATGGCTTCCTCGAGTTCGTTCATCCCCATCTCAATCGGATTGGTCACTGGTCCTTTCGCCTGCTCCTCGAGCGTTGCGGCACGACCATCCCAGAATTGCGATGAACTGAATCCCGAGTTCCACACCGTCGGTGCACTGCGACCACCGGTCTGACCATGCACGCCCATGGATACTGCCCGGTTATCATCACCGCCCAGCATTACGTTGTGACAGGAATTACAGGAGACCGTCCCCGTCGAAGAAAAGCGCGGATCCAGATACAACAGACGGCCCAGTTCAACCTTCTCCGGGGTTGTTGGGTTGTCCGCGGGTGCAGGGGCCGCATCGGGGAGAGCCTGCCACTCGATCGCGTGCACTGAAAACGAAGAAGCGCCAATAAATACAGACAGAAATAAACCAATCAACCGCGTCATAAGAATCTCTCCGGGATAGCATTGAATATTAGAATAATTCTATATGCTGTATTGCTTATTTACAAGCAATAATCGATGCTTTGCGCGTTATTCGTTACACCATACTAGCGACCAGCCCGCACCAGACCACCCAGACCGCCCTGCTCCAGCACGCCATTGTACAACTCCCGTATGGCACGTGGATCTTCCATCACCCAGGCCTGTTCCAGCAGGTGCCTGGCTTCATCACGGGTAAAACTGCGGATCACCCATTTCACACGCGGCAAATTACTGGCGCTCATACTCAAACTGTTCACACCCAGACCAAGTAGCGCCAGTACCGCCGCCGGGTCACCGGCCATTTCCCCACACACACTAACCGGCTTGCCCCGCTGATGTGCTTCATGAACCACCAGCTTGATCGCACGTAACACTGCCGGATGCAAGGACTGGTAAAGATTTGCCACACGTGAATTGTTGCGGTCGACGGCCAGCAGATACTGTGTCAGATCATTGGTACCAATAGAAAAGAAGTCCACCCGCTTCGCCATGGCCGTGATCTGATACACGGCTGAGGGGACTTCAATCATGATACCGACAGGTGGACGCACAATCGCCTCGCCCTCCTCCAGCAACTCATCCTGCGCCTGGTTAATCAGCGCAATAGCAAGATCCAGCTCTGTCACCGTCGAGATCATAGGTAACAGAATCGTCAGATTATTCAAGCCGATACTGGCACGCAGCATGGCACGCATCTGCGTCAGAAATATTTCCGGGTGATCCAGCGAGATGCGAATGCCACGCCAGCCAAGGAACGGGTTGTCCTCCTGCACGGGAAAATAGGGAAGCATCTTGTCACCCCCCACATCCAGGGTACGCAGGGTCACCGGCCTCGGCGCAAAGGCCTCCAGTGTCTTGCGATAGATACGCAGCTGTTCTTCCTCACCGGGAAACCGCTCCTGCATCAGGAACGGTATCTCGGTGCGATACAGGCCAACACCATCACTCTGGGCATGGGCCTCTGTTTCGACACCCGAGATCAGCCCCACATTCAGATACAGGGGGACTGCCACACCATCCGGCGTAACCGAGACCTGGCCTGCGACATGTTGCAAAACTTCCGTTAGCCGTGTTTCTTCTGTTTGCAGGCGCGCAAACTCATCAAGGACAAATGTGGACGGGTTGACAAATACATCCCCCTGGTAGCCGTCGGCAATGATCTTCTGACCCTCCAGGCGAGCGACAGACAGATCACTGACACCCATGACTGCCGGGACGCCCAGGGCCAGTGCCAGAATGGCGACATGCGATGAACTCGAGCCGCTGGCCGACACGATGCCGGCCAGATTTTCCGTCGGGATCTCCGTCAGCTGGCCGACACTGATATCTTCACCGACCAGCACGGTCTGCTGGTAGGGAACAGGCTTGGCTGGCCGGTCGCTCTGCATATGCGTCAGGATCCTGCGGCCCAGGTCCCGAATATCACTGGCACGTTCCCGCAGATAAGAATCAGCCATGGTGTCGAACACCTGAACATGCTGCGCAATCGTGTCGCGCAGGGCGCCCGGCGCCCAGTTGCCCCGGCTGATACGTTCAATGGTCTCGCCCACCAGGCTATCACCCTCCAGCATCAGCAACAGGGCATCAAACAGCGCGAGTTCCTCAGTCGGCAGGATGCCTGACATCCGGTTGGCGTAATCCCGCAGGTCATCCTGTACCGCTGCAACAGCGTCCTTGAAGCCCTGTATTTCCCTGTCGACATTCTCGACAGCATGGTCCGGTACCGCCTCCAGGTTGGCCGGCGGGTAAACCACCAGCACTCTGCCGATCGCGACACCGGGGGCACCCGGCAAGCCGCGGAGCGAGGCAGTTGTGCGTTCGGGTGACACCACGGCCGAAATCTGACCGCTGGCACCGGCATGCGTAATGGCACCGGCAAGCTGTGCCGCCAACGTCACCAGAAAGGCCTCTTCTTCCTCGGCAAACTTGCGTGTTTGCCGTTGTCTGACTACCAGCACACCCAGCACCTTGCCGTACTGAATGATCGGCACACCCAGAAAGCCATGATAGGGTTCTTCGCCGGTTTCAATGGTGAAGCGATAACGTGGATGCCCCGGGGCATCCTCCAGGTTCACCAGTTCTTCACGTTGACCCACCATGCCAACCAGGCCTTCATCCAGGTTGAAACGCACATTCCCGATCGCTTTCTTGCGCAGGCCCTCTGTCGCTCGCAGCTCATACTGCTGTGCGTCAGTATTCATCAGGTAAACAGATGCCACATCAACCCCCACCGACTCACGCACACGCTGGACAATAATCTCCAGTGCGCGATCCAGGTCAGGCGCAGTATTTACTTCCTGAATAATCCGTCTCAGGGTGTCCAGCATGAGAACAGTTCCAGTGGCTGTGGGTAAAAATACCTGCATCAGGCGCTACCCGTGCAGTGCTAAAAATCCGGAGGCTCAGAACAGCCCGGCAGCTTTACTTCTTTGCGAGCTTCGGTACCCCATCGGGAAACAGTAACGGTGCCAGTTCGTCCAGGGCCTGCCGGTAAACATTGCGTTTGAATGCGACCACTTCATTCAGCGGGTGCCAGTAATCCACCCAGCACCAGTGATCAAATTCCGGCTTGTCACTTTGATCAAGGCTAACCGTCTTGTCAGGACATAACATGCGCAACAGAAACCAGACCTGTTTCTGTCCAACACACACCGGTCGCGATGAACGACGAATATACTGACGTGGCAACCGGTAACGCAGCCAGCCACGGGTTGCACCAATCACCTCGACATGCTCCCGATGTAAACCGACTTCTTCCGAGAGTTCACGGTACATGGCCTCGTCCGGCGTTTCATCCGAGCGCATGCCACCCTGTGGAAACTGCCATGCATTCTGGCCAATGCGGCGGGCCCATAGCAGCTGCCCCTGCGGGTTTGACAGTATTATGCCCACATTAGGCCTAAATCCATCCGGATCAATCACTTGTAAAACCCTTGCTGTATTTCTGAATTAAAAACATTCTCCCATAGCCGCAGGTCAGGAGCAAACCACAGCCATCTACCCGGTCACGCCGCATTTTCCCTTTCGTGTATGCTTGGCGGCGTTTTTATGCTGGAGTAGCGACCGTGGGCATTGCACTTTTTGATCTCGACAACACATTGATCGCCGGTGACAGCGACTACCTGTGGGGCTGCTTTTTGGTCGAGCAGGGCATTGTTGACGGTGCACTCTACGAGCGCAAAAACCGGCGCTTCTATGATCAGTACAAGGTCGGCGAACTGGACATAAATGAGTTTCTTGATTTCCAGCTGCGCCCCCTGGCTGAACACAGCATGGACACCCTGCAGCAATGGCACAGCCAGTATCTGCAGGAGAAGATTACCCCTGTCCTGTTGCCAAAAGCACAGGCACTGGTCGACAGGCATCGGCAACAGGGTGATACGCTGGTGGTTATTACGGCAACCAATCGGTTTATCACTGCCCCCATCGTGGAACTGTATGGCATTCCACACTTGCTTGCCACTGAACCGGAAATCGTCAATGGCGCGTACACGGGTAACGTAACCGGTACACCCTGCTTTCAGGCTGGCAAAGTGGAACAACTGTCCGGCTGGCTGGAACAGAACCTGCAATCACTCGATGACAGCTGGTTCTACAGTGACTCGCACAACGATCTGCCCCTGCTGAACGAGGTTACCCACCCGGTCGCGGTT
>JASJGW010000161.1:0-2889 GCA_033791305.1 Gammaproteobacteria bacterium
CAGCGGCCACACACTGCTCGGTGACACCATGCCAGGGCCGGGGAAATAGTTCCGGCAACTGAACAATTCAGGGGGCAGGTAACCGCTGCTACCGGGAAAAAGGCGTCAGGAAAAATAAAGAGGTAATTGGGGGCACAAAAAGGCCCGGTTTTAACCGGCTCCCGAATACAGCCTGGCTGCTGTCAGTCTGCCTGAATATAATCAATAAGCTGGTTAATGACTCGTGTCCGGTCTTCACCTTTGAGGCCAGGATCCAGTGGTGGCATGGCGGTGAATTTATTGATTCCCAGCGGATTATCAATCCAGTCAAACAGCTCGCTTCTGGACCTGCCCTTGATACTCTGCCGTATATCCATGCCAAACTTCCGGCCACCAAGCCCGTTAATATTGTGGCAGCTGAGACAGTTATTGTTAAAGGCCTCAAACCCCGCTTTCACGGCCGGTGTCGCGTCCGCAGGCAACAACGACTGCAGCATCGCGCCTGACACCAGTTCCATGCGAAACACCTGGTAAGGCCATGCGTAGGAATTTGATCCCAGCAGGTTTGGATTTTTCAGGTTATCCCACACCAGATAGAATGGCCCAAGCGACACGTCACTTTCCTGCTGGCTCTTGACATCCACCGTAAACGGCTGACCGTCGGCCCGGGCAAAGACCATATAGGCCCCGCCTTCCCGTGCCTTTTGTGCATCGACAATACTGAGATAGCCATCGAGCGCATAGAAATAAATCTCGTCATCAAAGTCTTTCCATGCCTTTGGATACAGGTATTTCAACAACGTCACCAGTGGCACGCCGGTATAGGTTACCGTGTTTGTTTTCTCTTCACCCGATTCATGCAGTTCAATCACCTTGATATCGACTATCTCTGCAGCAAGGTCCTTGCTGATTTCGGTCACGCTCAGACTCAAGGGCTCTGCATAAACCCGGGCACCGAAAAAAACCAGGAAAATCATCACATACCGTAAAATCATACAAACCTCACTGTGTCTGAAAGCACGCCAACAGGAACCCCAACCGCATTCCCGCTGCCGTTATACTACAAACAGGCTTTTGCGTGGAAAAAGTATTCAGGACAATGCGGAGGCAGTTTACTTAATGCTTACCCGCAACAGAGCATAGGCAATATATATACCGCCCCTGAATTGTCCGAGCCGCTCCCACAGGAATTCCACAGGCATATCTATTGGCACCGGAACGCATTGCATGCGCGAATAGCATCATCCCTGCAGGAAAATCAACTCACGGCCCGGACCAGCAAAAGAATTTCCCCCGTATAAGGATGACAGGCATGGGGAACAACCGGGTGCTGTTCAATCACCTCGTACCCCAGTCGATGATACAGCCGCAGTGCACCGGTGTTTTCTGCGAACACCTCGAGACTGCTGAGCGCACAACCGGCCGCCCTGGCCAGGCTATCCACCTGTTCCATCAGCAGGGTACCGACCGAACGGTTGCGATACGCCGGATAGGTCGCAAGCATATTGATATAAAAACTCTCCGGGACACACCACTCCAGCTCGATCAAGGGACGAATGAACGCAGGATACTCCTCCAGATCCTCACCCGGATCCGCCACAGCTAACCGGTAGGCCAGCAACATACCCGCGATCACATTATCGATCAGCGCGAGATGTGTATTGCACCAGGAAAAGTTCTCCGTGTCCGAGGCCGCGTTCAGCGCCCCGACCTCCAGCAGCGATTGTCCCGCTTTCCTTGACTGTTCCCAGAAATAAGCAGGAATCCCCTCCCCGGCCATCAGGGCGAGTTCAGCGATAGCCGGGCAATCAGTACGGGTGGCTTTACGAATATCCATTAGCTTTCACGACACAGTCAGTCAAAACAAATAGCAGATCTTTGCCTTACCCGGAATCCGGCTTCAAGCCTTTTTCCTCCCGATAAGCATCGCCTCATCTCTAAAGCCTTTCTGCACATCGCCAACACGGCCCTCTTCACGATAGAACAAAACCTGTAATCCGGAAAACAGCTGCAGCAGTTCCTGATCAGCCAATCTGAATTCCGCTCGTAGCGGACCTCGATCAGATACACGTTGACGGGTAAAGGTTTGATAATAAATCAGACCGCCGGGTTTAAGTGCCTGTTTCAGAGCAGGAATAATGTCACGATCAAGAAAATAACTCACAATAATGACATCAAATGTTTCCGGCACGGGTGGATTGGCCTCAACATCCCGCACCTCGGCCTGAATGGATAACTGTCGCTTAAGTGCCGCGTCTTGCAACGCTGCGATGGGAACATCAGCAATATCCCAGGCGTCTACTTGCAAACCCTGTTGTGCCAGCAGGATGGCATTACCCCCTGATCCACAGGCCAAATCCAGCGCGCGGCCCTTGTCAGGCAGTAGATGCAGGTTTTCTGTTAAGACCCGTGACGCCTGGCGCTCGCCTGGCGCAGCACGATAACGTTCATTCCATTTTTCTTTGCTACTCATGTCGCACGTATTTTAGAAAGTTTAGCGTTTCAAGGCCATGACCAAGGATAGCCGGTTCGCAAGCCCACTGGCACTGGATGCGGGAAGAAATGATCGAGCAAAAACACGGGCCGGAACCGTTCTACAGCCAGGCGCTTGATTCCAGCTGGCGCATTATGCAACTATCCACTAGCTGATCAACCCGGAAAGACAACATGCCCCAGACATACAATACACCCCAGGAAGCTGAAGATGCCTTTTACGATGCACTGGATGAAGGCAACCTGAACCAGCTACTTTCCGTCTGGGCGGAATCCGATGACATCTGTTGTCTGCTCCCCATGCATCCTATGATCCAGGGCCGTCAGGGCGTGACGGATGCATTTACCCATGTGTTCTCCCAGGGTCATGGTGTGTCACTGGCAATCAAACATCTGGACTGGATTGAAACAGATGAT
>JASJGW010000162.1:0-6521 GCA_033791305.1 Gammaproteobacteria bacterium
CGCGTGGCGGATGACCAAATGGCATACACCAGGGGGGGGTAACCGGAACCATTCCATCCGGGCCCACTGGTGCTCCTGGTTGGCATGGCGCGCCAAATCATCGTGATACAGCCTGACTCACTGCAGGGGCGCGCAGCTGGCTGCTCCGTTCGCATTGTTTCGCAAGGGTTTTCAATGAATGTCTGCGGCGAGGTTTTAACCGGGCCGGAGATTCGCGATAATGCCGTCCCGGCGAAGCGAACTTGAGACGCAGGTATTGCATGGAAAACGAATACGAAGAAGACAGGCGTGGGGGGTTGACTCCCGGCCGCACCAGGGCGCTGATGGCGCTGGTCGCTGTGATTACCGCGATTGCCATATGGCTGGTGCCGATTGACGAGCAGCAGTCGCCGCCGTCTCTGCCGCCGCTGCCGTCTGTTGCGGATACATCCGGGGTGGTGCCGCTGCCGTCAGCAACGGATACCGCGGAGCCATTGCCGCTGCCGCCTCCACCGGGTGGGGTTGCTACCATCACTAACGGGGGCGACGGAGCGCGGGCCTTTATTTACGCATTGCGGGCCGAAGGCGCACAGCCCGATATGGACGTGGTTTTCGCCGAGGCAGAGCGCATGCAGGGCACGGGCGATCTGGAAGATGCCTACCTGTTGTACCGCTTTGCTGCTCGCCACGGTCAGGAGCAAGCGGCCATGATCCTCGGGGAGGGGGCCGATCCGGCTTTCCACTCTGCGGTGACCAGTTATTTGCCTGAGCCGGACCGCGGTCAGGCCTACAAGTGGTACGACATGGCGGCCGCTGCCGGCAACGATGAGGCCGCGCAGCGTCTGCAGAACCTGCGCAAACGTGTGCAGCAGGATGCCGCGGCCGGAGACGAGCAGGCCCGGCGCCTGTTGCTGCAGTGGCGATAACTTCCCTGGGATTGTGATAATGAAGAAACTTTTACTTGCACTCGTCATCGTTATGACGCCATTGACGGGGTTGGCTGTCAGCCCGGTTGGCAACGGTGACAGGCCGCTGCTGATGACGGGCAAACACAGTCTTTACCAACGGGTGCTGTCGGTTCCCGGTGCCCGGATCGCCAGCGAGCCAGGTGGGCAGGCGCACACGGCGGTGGTGCCCTTTACCGCCTTCTACGTCTATGCGCGCCGGGAGCAGGGCGGCAGCGCGTGGCTCGAGCTTGGTACGGATCGCCACGGCAGCCGCGCGGGCTGGTTGCCTGTCGCCGATTGTGTCGAGTGGAACCATGGGCTGACGGCTGCCTTTCGTGACCCGGCAGGTCATGACCGGGTGTTGCTCTTCAAGGACAGCGATTCCCTGCGCCGGCTTGCCGGGCAGTCTGATCTGCAGGCGTATCAACGGCTCTACGGTGAGGCGCTGCAAGGGGAATTGTCGAAGGACTCGCCAGTGGTCGCTATTCAGCCGTCTGGCCACATAGATATTCGGGAGGATTTCTACCTGGTGCCGATTCACCGTCATGAAGACGTCTACCTGGGGAGCGAGAAAGCACGCCTGCTGCAGGTGTCGAGCGTTCCCCTGGCCGGCGTGACAGATAGTGCTGGCCAGCGGGCCTATACCGCAGGGCTGGTGTTTGTCATTGATTCCACCCTGTCGATGCAGCCCTATATCGAGCGTACGCGGGAAGCCGTGACCACGATCTTTGATACTTTGGGTGAAGCCGACCTGTCGGATCAGGTGAACTTCGGCCTGGTGGCCTATCGAGATAACCTGGACGCCGCGCCGGGGCTGGATTACCTCGTGCGGACCTATGTCGATCTGGACGAGGGCCGCGATGCGGCCGCGTTTTTCTCCCGCCTGGAATCGCTGCGCGATGCCCGCGTCTCGAGCAAGGACTTCACCGAGGACGCCTATGCCGGGGTGAAGCAGGCGATCGAGGCGGTCAACTGGGCGGGCCACGATGCCCGCTATATCGTGCTGGTGACCGATGCCGGTGCACGCAACGCCGATGACCCGCTTTCCAGTACGGGCCTGGATGCCGAGGCTCTGCAGCAAATGGCCCAGGAGAAGGGCATCGCGGTTTTCGTGTTGCACCTGCTGACGGCAGCCACCATGCCGGACCGGGCGGCGGATGCCGAACAGTATCGTCGGTTGGCGGACTTTCCGGGCATCGGCAGCCTGTATTACGGCGTGCCTACGGGTAATGTCGAGGAGTTCGGCAAGGTGCTGGATGCCCTGGCCGGCCAGATCACCGGGCAGGTACGGATGGCTTCCGCGAACCAGGAACTGCCTGCGACGGTAGCGGCAAGTGACAATGCGCAGCTGACCGAACTGCAGGCCAGGGTGGCGAAGCTGGGCTATGCACTGCGCATGCAGTACCTGCAGAAGAACGAGGGTGGCGAGTTGCCCAGTGTGTTCGATGCCTGGCTGCTGGATCGTGACTTCCGCGATCCGGCGCGCACCACCCTGGACGTGAGGGTGCTGCTAACCCGCGACCAGCTCTCGGACCTGAGTGACGTGCTCACGCAGGTGCTGGAAGCGGCGGAAGACGGGTTGCTGTCACCGCAGAATTTCCTCAGTGAATTGCAGAGCCTTGCAGCGACGGCAACGCGTGATCCCGAACGGCTGGGTGCCACCACGACGACCACGGCGGGTGCGGGCAACAGCCTGGCGGACCTGGGCTTTATGCGCGAGTATATTGAGGACCTGCCCTATACCGGTGAGGTGATGGGGCTGTCGCTGGATGACTGGCAAAGTTGGTCCACACAGCAGCAGGTTGCCTTCCTCAATCGCCTTGAGGAAAAGGTCAGCTATTACCGTGCCCTGCATGACCACACTGACCTCTGGGTCAGTCTGGACGGCGGACCGGTCAGTGGAGATTCCGTTTACCCGGTCGAGCTGGAGCAGCTGCCCTGATGCCGGCCACTCCCTGCACGACGTGAGCACCGAGACTGCCGCGGCGGTTGCACCCAAACATTCCGCCATCTATCTGCTGCATGACGTGGTCAAAAACCGTGAGGCCAAGGGTGTGGCCTTCCGGCTCAGGGTGCCGAGGCTGCGGATTAACCGGGGTGAGAAGATCGCCCTCATCGGTGAATCGGGCAGTGGCAAGTCGACCCTGCTGGACATGCTCGCTTTCATCCTGCAGCCTTCAACGGCCGGTGCCTTTCGCTTTCGTCCTGATGACGACAAGGATCCCCTCGATGCAGATGCCTGCTGGCAGAATGACAATCTCAACATGCTGGGCGAAATGCGCAAGCGGCATATCGGTTATGTGATGCAGACCGGCGGCCTGCTGCCCTATCTGTCGGTACGTGACAACATCAGCCTCTGCCGCAGCGTGCTCGGCCTGCGGCGGGACGGGACGGTCGAGCACCTTGCCGAGATGCTGGGCATTGCCAACCAGCTGAAGAAGCGGCCGGACGCCCTGTCCACTGGCGAACGGCAGCGGGTGGCGATTGGTCGTGCGCTGGCCCACCGGCCCACGATTGTGATTGCGGATGAACCCACTGCATCGCTGGATCCGTATGCGGCACAGAATGTTATGTCACTGTTTCTTGGGCTGGCGGATGAGTTCAACAGCACGGTGATCCTCGCCAGTCATGCCTGGCACCATATGAAGGAGCTCGGCTTGCGTCGACTGGCCCACAGAACCACGCATTCCAAAGGCAGCAAGCTGACCGAAACCGTGGTGAGCGGCTGAGCCATGGCCAAAAACCTGTTCAAGGTCTTTCGACTGGCGACCCGCGACTACCTCCACGAGTGGCAGATGTCGTTGTGCTTCGTGCTCGGACTGGCGGCGGTGCTCGGACCCCTGATGGTGCTGTTCGGACTCAAGTTCGGCATTGTGGGCGCCATGATGGAGCAGCTCATCGAGGATCCCGGCAACCGCGAGATTCGTCCTGTCGGGAGCGGCCATTATGACCGGGCCTGGCTGGAGAGCGTACGCGCGCAGCCGGAGGTCGCCTTCCTGGTGCCACGTACCCGTAGTATTGCGGCGACCATCGAGTTGGCCAGTGAGCACTCATCGCGCATTGTGCCGGTAGAACTGGTGGCTTCCGCCAGTGGTGATCCACTGCTTGCGCCGGATGCGCCGTTGCCGGAAGGCCTCACCCGGGTGGTGGTGTCATGGAGGACCGCTGAAAAGCTGGCTGTCAAGGTGGGAGATCTGCTGGATGGCAGCCTTGCCCGGCGCTATCGCGGTCAGCAGGAACGGGTACACCTGAACCTGACCGTTGCGGCGGTTGCGCCGGAACAGGCATTCTCGCGTGACGGTGCCTTTGTCTCGGTGCAACTGCTTGAGGCGCTGGAGGATTTCCGTGACGGGCGAGCGGTGCCGGAACTCGATTGGCGCGGGATGCAGACGGTTTCCGAGCGCAGTTACCCGGGGTTCCGGCTCTACGCACGTTCCATTGATGATGTGGCGGACCTGCGCGACGCATTTGCTGAGGTCGGCGTCGATGTGCACACTCGCGTGGCCGAGATCGAACTGGTGCAGCGCATGGACCGTAACCTGACTGTCATCTACTGGGTGATTGCCGTGATTGGCCTGGTGGGGTTCTCGCTCTCACTGGGTGCCAGCCTGTGGGCCAATGTTGACCGCAAACGCAAGCAGCTATCAGTGTTGCGTCTGGTGGGGTTTCGCACCAGCGACATTGTCTGGTTTCCCATGGTGCAGGCGCTGTTCACCGCTATCCTGGGCTGGGCGCTGGCAATGTCTATCTATTTTGCGACTGCCTGGGTGATTAATGTCATGATGGCGGCGCAAGTGGAAGCGGGGCAGCAAGTCTGCCGGCTCCTGGAGATTCACTATGCTGTCGCGCTGGCACTGACCTGCGGTGCCGCCATTATTGCAGCAGGCCTGGCGGGTATGCGCTCGGCACGTATTGAACCGTCCGAAGGCTTGCGCGAACTGTGAAGGAATCAAAGTGCTCCTGCCGGTCGTTCCGCTCTGAGTGACAAGGTACACTAGGAGCCTGTCGGACTTAGGCAATCGTAGCGAGCAGATGGGAGAGCGAGAACAAATGGTCACGATTTTGAGGCACATAGTGGGCCTACGCAACGAAAAATCGGGGACATTCGGGCCGCTCTCCCGGCAGCGCAGTAGATTGTTCCTAAGTCCGACAGACTCCCAGGGATGACTTTATTTTGTCACCAACCTCTTTAATCAATACAGAGTAACTTCTATGCCTCAACAACAATCGGCTTTCGATAAATCAATGGCGCTTATAGACGCCGCAAACAGTGAAGATCCGAACCAGGAGACTGCAGAGGGCAAGGACTGGCCGAAAGAGCTTCTCTATTCCCACCGTATGTCTGACATGCTGCAACGCTATGCGCCCGATGCCGACGAAGTGATGCAGCTGGCGATTCGTGCGCAGCATATCCAGCGCTGGAAGTCCCGTCGTGATGCCTATCCGATGGATCGCATCGGCTACCTGCAGTGGCGTAAAGATCTCTATAAAACCCAGGCGCAAACCGCGGCCGATCTGCTGGTGCAGGCGGGCTATGGTGAGGACGTTATCAGTCGGGTCAAGCAGGCAGTGGCAAAGCAGAGGATCAAGGAAAACCCGGACACGCAGCTGCTGGAAGATGTTACTGACCTGGTATTCATCGAGCACTACATGCTGGCGTTCACCAGCAAGCATCCTGACTATGACGAGGAAAAGTGGCTGGATATTATCCGCAAGACCTGGAAGAAAATGTCCAACCGGGCGCAGCAGTTCGTGCTCTCGGGTAGCATCAAGCTCCCCGAGCCCCTGGTCCCCCTTGTCCAGAAAGCGGTATCGGGTGACTGATACGATTCAAGGGGGCAGTTATGCGCGAATCCATCACCATAAGCACGCATAAGCGGGAAGAGCTGGTGGACATCACTGCCCAGGTGAATAGCGTCGTACAGCGCAGTGGTGTTAACGATGGTCTGGTGAGTGTCTATGTGCAGGGCGCGACCGCGGCAGTCATGATCCAGGAGAACTGGGATGAAAGCGTACAGACCGATGTAGTACATTTACTGCAAAAAATGATACCGAAGGGTGTGTGGCTGCACGATCGGCAGGACGGTAACGGTGATGCGCACCTCAAGTCGGGCCTGGTTGGGCCTTCAGAGACGATTCCACTGATCAAGGGCGAACTGGGGCTTTCGCGCTGGCAGAATGTTTTCGTCTGCGAATTCGACGGACCACGGGAAGAAAGAATAATAATAGTCACCGTGATATCAGATGGTTAGGGGTAGGGCGCTTGTTTCCTCTTGGGTGTCATCCCTGCTTTTCTCTACAAAATCCAGAAACACCCAACGTCATTAGCGGAAATCCACCAAACTTGAGGAATCACAAAAAGCAAAGGCCACCCCGAAGGATGGCTCCTGCAACACCCTCCCGTTATGACGGATCGCTGATAGTTCCCGGCCTATGGCCTCGGTCGCCTCGGGTGCAGGGAGAGTGTTGATTAACTTGGGGTGGGTGTCTGTAGATTTATCTGATTCTGGCGTCAGCCATCATCGCCATATTCTTCGTCTTGCTGCTCATAGTTATCTGACGAGTTATCATCAGGCGCCTGATCAGGGCAGCAGA
>JASJGW010000163.1:0-6614 GCA_033791305.1 Gammaproteobacteria bacterium
ATCGACTACATAGACTGGCCGGCCACCCCATCCAGATTGTTGTTCCCCCATTCTCTGTGCTCCTTGGTTAAGTATTCAGGGAGAAATTCATCTACCTGTATGACAACCTTGCGTGCCGCTATGGCTGCACGAATACTTGCGGCTTCCTGGTCGGTGATGATGTCTGCTGTGACGCCGGCGTCAATATGCCCTTCCGGATCACCGTGGGGCAGGGTGCCTGCTCGCATGGCATCACGTAATTTACGCAACGCCGGTTCAGCCACCGCGCTCTTTTCGAATGCATCATCAAGTTGTGCAACCGCTTCTGAACTATCTGCGGGAATATACACACCTTCCGTCAGGCGGTCACGCAGGGCGCCCGGCTCGAGAATCAGATTGGCCACCCGTTGTCCAAGTTCATCAGACGGACGCTCGTAAGGCTTGCCCAGCGGGAATGTCAGCACCCGTGCCACACCGGCAACGAAACGGTTTGGGAGATTGTTAAATACCTCGTGGAGGCGTACCTGAATGTTATACAGCAGATCCTGACAGGACCATTCAAGCAATGGCAGTTCCTCATCGGTTGAACCATGGTCGTAATGGTGTTTCAGGACGGCACTGCCCAGATATAGCAGGCTGAGCACATCGCCGAGTCGGGCAGAGAGTGATTCCTTGCGCTTCAGGCCGCCGCCGACCGACATCAGGACTATCTCTGTGGTGACAGCAAATGCCAGACTCATGCGGGAAAACTGTCGATAATAATGTCCAGGAATGCCGTGTTGCGGTGCATGCAGGAGGCGCCCACGGGTCAGACTGTGAAACAGCACGCGGCTGATATTACTCATCACCAGGCTGCCATGGCCCAGCAGGGCCTCATCAAAGCCTGCAACGTCATTGCTGGCGACCGTTTCCATCTCCTTGAAGAGAAACGGGTGACAGCGGATCGCACCCTGACCGAAAATGATCAGGTTGCGGGTAAGAATGTTGGCACCTTCAACGGTGATGGCAATCGGTAGCCCCTGGTAACCGCGACCGATGAAGTTATTGGGTCCCATGCTGATGCCACGACCGCCAAGAATATCCATGGCGTCGTTAACAATGACGCGCATGCGCTCCGTCGCGTGGTATTTGATGATGGCGGAAGCAACAGAAGGATCTTCACCGCTATCCAGCGCGGCCGTGGTAAAGCCGCGCACCGCGTTCAGGGTGTACGTTGTCCCGGCAATACGCCCCAGCACCTCGCTGATGCCCTCGAATTTCCCAATGGGTACCTTGAACTGTTTTCTGACGGCTGCATAGGCACCGACGCTGCGGCTGACGAGCTGGCAGGATGCCGTACTCAATGCCGGTAAGGAAATTGCACGTCCATCGGAGAGGCTGTTCATGAGCATACGCCAGCCCTGACCGACGTAGGCCTGCCCACCGATGACCCAATCCATCGGGATAAAAACATCGGTGCCTCGATTGGGACCATTCATAAAAGACTGGCTCATGGGGAAGTGGCGGTTGCCTATCTCGATGCCGGGGGTTGTGGTTGGTATCAGCGCCAGCGTAATGCCGATGTCTTCCTGGTTACCCAGCAAGTGATCCGGGTCATGCAGGTGAAATGCAAGCCCCAGCAGTGTTGCGACCGGACCCAGCGTGATGTAACGCTTTTCCCAGTTGAGGCGAATACCCAGTACGTCATCATTGCCTTCAAATGATTGTCTGCAGACGACACCGGAATCCGGCATGGAGGCGGCATCACTGCCAGCTTCCGGCCCGGTGAGGGCAAAGCAGGGGATTTCTTCACCGCTGGCGAGGCGTGGCAGGTAATACTGTTTCTGTTGTTCCGTGCCGTAGGACAGCAGCAGCTTTGCCGGACCCAGCGAGTTTGGCACCATGACGGTGACAGCCGCCGATATGCTGCGGCTGGCAACCTTCAGGACGACTGCGGAATGTGCATTGGCGGAAAACTCCAGCCCGCCATATTGCTTCGGGATGATCATGCCAAAGAAACCTTTTTTCTTGAGGAAGTCCCAGGTCTCGGGCGTCAGGTCACGCAGTTCCTCGGTAATCTCCCAGTCATTAACCATGCGGCATAACTCGTTGGTGGGGCCATCCAGAAAGTTCTGTTCTTCTGCGGTAAGTGACGGTGCCGAAAAACCAAGCATGCGATGCCAGTCCGGTCGGCCACTGAAAAGTTCCGCCTCCCACCATACGCTGCCGGCTTCCAGTGCCTCTCTCTCGGTATCTGACATGCTCGGTAAAATCTTTTTGTAGAGTCCGAGGAGGGGTTTGATAAGCAGATTGTGTCGCAGGGAATTGACTGTCAGGAAGATGGCAACCGGGAGGAAGATGGCCCAGGTAATGATCAGTACCCAGGCTGGTGGTGTGTGCAGGAAGCTCCAGTAGAGTAGCATGGCACCGATGACGCCCGTCCACAGGTAGCGCGATGCCTGCCGGGCCAACATGAAACCAATGGTGGTGAATAGAATGGGGAGTTCAATCATCCAGTTCATAATCAGTCATCCTTTGCTTGGTTGATCACCCAATATGTATATGACATATATAACACTTATGAGTTGCAGTGGCCTTGAGGGGGTCCCAGGTGCACCACCATGACAGGCTATCGGCGTAAAATGGCTGAAAATGAGGTTTTCGGGCAGGGAAAGCAGGGTGTCAGCCATCCAGCAACTCCAGTGCCTTGAACAGCTTTTTGCGAGGGGTATAGAAATGCGGTGAGAAACGGATGCCGCCGCCCCTGAGGGCACAGGCGACATTTTCCTGCGTCAGCGTGTCATAGAGAGATTCCGGGGTTTCAGTTAACGGTCGAAACGTAAAAATGCCGGCTTGTTGAGGTGCTGCTGTCGGGGTAATTAGCTGGTACCGGTCTTCCCGTTGGATGAAAAAGTCGGTCATAAAGCGGGTGTTCTCTTGCACCAGTTGCTCAATGACCGGCATGCCGATCTTGTCTATCAACGTCATGCTTGCGTACAGGGCATGCACCCCGGTCATATTAGGGCTGCCGCATTCAAAACGGCGGGCGTTACTGGCAATCTCCCAGGTCTGTTTGTCGAAGCTCAATGCATCCTCAAGCATGTGCCAGCCATATTGTTTCAAATCCAGGCGGTCCATGTTTTTACGACGACAGTAAAACAGGGCGATACCTTCCGGTCCCATCATCCATTTGTGGCCGTCGGCCATCACAAAATCTGCCTGACAAGCCTGTACGTCGAATACCGTAGCACCCAGACTCTGTATGGCATCTACGCAGAACAGGATATTCCGCTCCTGACAGGCCGCGCCCAAACGGACCAAATCAAGCTTTAACCCGCTACCATACTGGACTGAGCTGACGGATAGCAGCCGGGTGTTTTCGTCCAGGCATGTAATGATGGTGGATTCGGGCGAGTCATGTTGTGAAAGGTCAGCCAGGCAGGTGCTGACACCCAGTTTCTTCAGGGATTCCCAGATTACCCGGTTTGAGGGAAATTCCTGGCTGGTGGTGACGACCTTGTCACCGGGTTTCCATGGAAGGCCGTAAGCGACGACAGACAAGGCCTCCGAGGTGTTCTTTAGCAGTGCAATCTCGTCGCTGGAATCAGCATTAATAAGTTGCTGTAACTGTTTCTTCAGACGGCTCTCGACATTTACCCATTCCAGGTAGTTTCTGGAACCAAAGGTGACATTTTCGTCTGCAAACTTTTTTACCGCAGTTGCTGTACGCTGTGGCCAGGGTGAGACAGCGGCATGATTCAGATAGATGACAGATTCATCCAGTGGAAATTCGGACTCATACATAATTATCTGCCAAATTGTAGTGGCTGACTGAACACTTCAAAAACTATGGCAGTGTAATCTATTTATGTGTAATTATTTAGCTTATGTGTAATTATTCAGCTTGTGTCTGACCACTGATAAAGAACACATGAGCAGGATTGTCCCGGACCCCATTTTTATACCCCTCACAAGAATCATTTTTCGCTGCCTGACCCCAGCAGCTGCTGCTGGAAAGAGTAAGCGCAGCGTATTCGCCAGCTTCAAAATGCTCGCTCTGACCGGGCTGCTCGTTCTGGCGTCAAGCGGTTCCCCCGTGCTGGCCAGCGAAATCCGGATATTTATTGATACGGAGTCCGACACGCTGCAGGTGATGAACGGGGACAAGGTTATCAGGTTGTATGAGAATATTGCCATAGGTCGTTATGGAAAGACGTATTTCAAGGTCAGGGGGGATAATAAAACCCCGCTGGGGAAATTCAGAATCGGCTGGAAAAATGGAAATACCCGCTATCATCGGTTTCTTGGGCTGACATACCCGGATCTGCCGGCTGCCGACCGCGCGCTGGTGGATGGGCGTATTAACGAGTCTCAGTGGCAGGCAATCCGGCGAGCATCCGAGGCGGCCAAGACCCCTCCACAGAAAACGCCGTTGGGCGGCATGATCGGCATACATGGAATAGGTGCCGGCGACAGGGGAGTGCACCGGGATTTTAACTGGACAAATGGCTGTGTCGCGCTGACCAATGAAGAAATCGAGGAATTGCTGCAGTGGGTGAAAATCGGCACTATCGTCGAGATTCGCTAGCCTGCATCAGGGGAATACTGGTAGCATACGGGACTGTCGCAGGTGGTCTGTTTGACTTGACAGGCAAGTTTGTCGACTATACTGAATCTGAAAGAGTTTTGTTTTTTGACAAGGAGATAAAAATGACTGTAAAAACTACAAATCAGCTGCAGAAAGTAGCAATGATTTCGCTGCTTGCCGGGCTAGTCGGCCTGACTGGCTGTGCAACCACGGGCGATCGTGACAAGTTGCAGGCGCAAATTGATTCCGTCAGTGCTGATGCCAGTGCTGCCCGGGCTGAAGCTGCGGAAGCGAAAGCTATGGCTGCCGAGGCTGTCAGCATTGCCAATCAGGCCAATGCAACCTCAGCAGAAACCGAGATGAAAATCGACCGCATGTTCAAGAAGGCTATGTATAAGTAATCAGTCGAAAATACTGTCAAATGAAGCCCCTTCGGGGGCTTTGTTTTTTGGCTAGCGGCTGATCGGCACAGGTATCCCGCTTTTTTCCTCGACAGCCTGTCGTAGCGCCTTGCCACTGAGTTTTATGCCTCTATAGAAGGTACTGTTGGTATTTTTTTCATCGGCCAGAAAATCGGAGATGGCATTCAGTACGCTTTGCATGTAGTCCTGATATTTTTCCTCGTCTTCTTCCAGTGGCGGGTGCAGTTCCAGAAACAGTGAACCGGCCAGCCAGCCAATTTTGATGGGTTGATTGACAAGTTGCACAGGGGTGTTTACCGGGATCGCCTCAAACAGTCGTTCGATATCTTCCGGGTACATTCGCAGGCAACCATGAGTGACGCGCATGCCAACACCATAGGGTTTGTTGGTGCTGTGAATCAGGTAACCGGGTATGCCCAGGCGCATGGCATAACGTCCCAGCGGATTATCCGGGCCCGGTTCGACGACATCAGGCGGGGGATCTTCGCCCTTTGCGATTGCTTCATCCTTGATCGACTGGGGAGGGCGCCATGACGGGTCTTCTTTCTTGCTGACGATTCTTGTCTTCCCCAGCGGGGTGTCCCAGTCCATCCGGCCCACGCTGACTGGATGGGTGGTGACAGTTGGCCGTTCACCAGTCTTTGGTTTTGGATAGTAAAAAAGTCGCATTTCAGGCAGATTGATCACCAGTCCGGAACGCTTGGTGTTGGGCAGAATGAACCTGTTGGGCACGATAACAGTGGAATTATCGGCCGGAAGCCAGCGATCGACATCCGGATTGGCGTGCAGAATCTCGTTCTGGCCGATGTCATACTCGCGGGCAATATCCAGTAGGGTATTATCTCTGCCGGCCGTAATTGTATTGACCTGTCCAATAATATCGACATCTGCTGGCGGCAGCGTATAGGTAGTTGCCTGAGAAAGGCCGGTGACGGTAATGGCGAGCAGGAATGTAATGATCTTATACATCATTAAATACTAACTGAAATAATAACGGATAAACGCGGAAATAGACGGCGCGATGTAAAATTGACGCAAAATGATGGTAGCCTATACTTGAAATCAATTTTATTTAATAAGAGGCTGGTAACTATGACATATTCAGCAAAAATATTCTTCATCCTTTTGTCATGCACCGCCGCCAGTGTGGTGGCTGAAACGCTATATAAATCTGTTAATGAAAAGGGAGAAATCACATTTTCTGACAGTCCACCCGAGAATGCTGCCCATGTGCAAGAGATTCAGGTACAGCCGGCACCGACAGAACAACAGCAGCGTGAAAGCATGGCGAGAGAAAAAATGATCAAGGCGCAGGCCAATGAGCTGGGTGCAGCCAATACAGCGCGCGCGCAAGAACGTGAGGAACAGGCACCACAGGAAATCCCGGACGCCGTCGAACCGGTGCAAACATATAACCGTGGTGTTAATCAGGGCAACACCCAACCCCCGAAACGGCCCGTGCAGCCATCACCGGGGCGTCCTGTACAGCTGCCAGCCAGTCCGGTACAGCGCCCGGCCCAATAATCCGGATTATCTAATATTGCGTATAATGTATATTATGTTAAATAAGATTCATGGATGGATGGGTACTTTTGCACGGGGCCCCTTTCACTGAGATGCAGGGATTATTAGTGTCATTCCAGCTT
>JASJGW010000164.1:0-6466 GCA_033791305.1 Gammaproteobacteria bacterium
ACAACTCGTGTTCCCGTTTCGACACCACCGATTACCGCGAATGCCGCAGTTGTGCGGATCACTTCGACTTCACGTGACTCAAATTCGCCGTCCTCATGCTCAACAAATACCTGCCAGTCACCATCCATACTCCGCAACACTGCATCATTCGGGACTGCAAGCACCCCTTCGCTGGATGTCCCTTCAATACGGGCTTCTACAAACAGCCCCGGGTGCAAGCGGTCATCCGGATTTGGAACCTCAATACGTACACCCAACGTCCGGGTATCTTCGTCCAACGCATGATGCACCTGTGTAACCCGACCCTCGACCTGGCGGTCGTGAATCATCATGGTAGCCCGCGCATTCACCTGAATCTGGGCGGCCTCATCAGGCGTCAACCGCGCCTCGACCCAGAGCACTGATTCATCGCTGATTTCAAACAGCACGCGTCCTGGCTCGACCAGTTCACCCACGATGAAATTATCACGTATCATCGTGCCATGCTGCGGCGCCAGTAACTGGAATCGCCCATCTGCGAGCTCTGCATTGCCACTGGCCAGGAGCTGCCTGATCTCAACCTCAGTCATGCCATAGGCACGCACCAGTGCGAGTGCCTGTTCGCGCGCGACGCGCGCCTCGGTATAACGCTGCTCTGAAACGACGTCCCGTCCGAGTTTGCTGACCCGCCCCCACTCGTGCTCAGCGACCAGCAAATCACCCTGAGCTTGCGCCATCTCGACACTGGAGAGCACGACCAGTGCTTGTCCTTTTTCAATTTCATCGCCGAGCCGGGCCAGCCTTTCCAGAATCTGGGCAGCGACCCTGGGCGACACCCTGGTCGTGGCATAGGCATTCAGTTGAATCTCTCCCGGCGCACGGAGCTCGGTAACAATATCGCGCGGCCGCAGAACCTCGATGACCACTCCCGCCATTTCCTGCTGTTCGGGCGTCAGGTGCACACTGCTCCCTTCATGCTCTTCACCCTGTCCAGATTCATGGGTGTCATAATCTGCGAGCTCGCCTTCCACCGCTTGCAGCGACAGGGGGAAAGCAACCCAGAGCACGCCGGCTAAAAAACAGATTCCGATGTTGTTCATTTTATATCTCCTGCAAGGTCCAGCCACCGATCGACCTGACCGGACGCGGCTAGCCAACCCGCCCATGCCTGCCACATCCGGCCGTGTTGTTCGATGGCACTGACCTCGGTATCAAGCGCCTGTTTAAGTTGCACCAGGTAATCCGTGGTGCTGATTTCGCCGGCCTGCCACAACCGACCGAGCAGGTCGGTACGCTTACTCAGACGGGGTGCTCCTGATGCCTCCCAGGTCTTCCAGGCAAGACGTGAGGTCTGGTAGATACGTGACGCTGCGATGATGCTGGCGCGCGACTGTCGCCTGAGATTGATTGCCTCGCGTTCGGTCCGGATCAAACTGGCATTGGCCACATCGACTTCCGCGCTATAGGTATTGCGCACAAATAGTGGCACCGAAAAGGTAAGCCCTGTCAGCGTATCGGAGTCCTCTTTCCCAATTCGAAAACCGACAGTTGGATCCGGCTTTTTCTCACGAACACGCAACGCTACTGCAGCACGCGCGGCTGACACCTGCGCCAGCCCAGCATGAATCAAAGGCAAATCATTCAACAGACGATCCACATCCACATGTTGTGGATCAACGTCAGGAAGCTGCTCGGTAAACGGTGGCCAGCCAGGGCCGTCACTGCCGGTCAGTGCGGTCACCGCCTGGTGTGCCCGGATCAGATTCTCGCTGGCCTTCGCCTGTTCGAATGCTGCCTCAGCGGCTACCAAATGTGCCAGATCGAGTTCCACCTGGTTGAGATCTCCCGCCTTCCGACGCCGCTCGGCAAGCCGTGCAAAACGCGTCATCAACGTGGTCTGCTTCTCGCTTACGCGGTTAACTGCACTGGCAGTGTGCCAATCTGCGAGTGCCTGTAATAGACCAGTAGCCAGCGTCTGGCGTATTGATTGAAGTTCGGCATCTGCAGCCGTCTGCTCAAAGTCAGCAACAGCAGTGCGCGCTCCACGCTTGTCAGCCCAGTCGATGGCCTGATTGAGTCCGCCAGCCGTTGTTGTGGTATCAGTGTTCTCGTACTCGAATTCCAGTTCAGGATTAAACAGGGGCTGGTTGGCTGCGCGAAGACGCCCACTGGCAGCGTCAACCGCCGCTTGCGCAGCCTGCATCTCCGGATTTTGCGAAATCACTTCGTTGATCCAGTCTGATAGTGCTGGATCGGCAACGTCTGGTATTCCAGCCACCGCGATGGACACCAGCACCATACAGACGCCAGCAGTCATGGAAATAGTGTATAGCTTGAACATTGGTTGAATCCTGTAGTAACAAAGAGCAACAGCACTGCCTGAATAATGGACAGGCCGGCCTACCAGCAGCGATGCCGGTGGGTAAGATCAGGATTCAGCTTCGAGGAGGACGATCAGGCGGAGAAATCGTAAAGAAGGAAAGCGTATGTCGATAGGGCGTATTGCCGATACCTGCCACCGGGTATGCGGTACCAGATTGAGAAGACCATAACGCCATCAAATGGGCCGAGGCATGGCAGCAATGGTCGCAGGATGAGTGATCCCCATCCTCGTCCGGCGCATTATTCACATCGCCGGTGACACTATGGTGGTCTTCTACTGCGTCGAGGTGGCCGTCAAACGCCCACACCGACCCGTATCCCAGGGTGCTGGTGATGAGCCATATCATGAGAAAGCGTTTGATCATATGAACATCCTACATAGGATATCGGGGAATGTCTGAAAAGATTGATAGTCAGTTTCATCGGTTAAACAGGGGTTTGTACCACCATACCGGTCTGCCACTGGCAGCATGGCTCAACCGCGGGCTGTTTGGTCGGTACAGCGGCCGATTTCTGCACAGTATTGTTCAACCCGGTTACGGCCGTTTGCCTTGGCACAATAGAGCGCCTCGTCAGCCGCTGCGATGATATCCGCCATCGAGATGCTTTCACCTGGCATTATTGTAGCAACACCGACACTAAGGCTAATCTGGTCTGCAATCCGCGAGGCCTCGTGCGGGAGGGCCAGCGCCCAGACAGCCTGATTCACACGCCCTGCCATCAGCCAGGCATCCTCGGAGGATGTGGCTGGCATAATGACGGCAAATTCTTCACCGCCGTAACGTGCACAGAGATCACCGGCCCGCTTGAAGGTCTCCCGGATGCCGGCGGCGACCTGCTGCAAGCAGCGGTCCCCGGCAACATGCCCGTAATGGTCATTGTAGAGTTTGAAGTAATCGATATCACACAGAATCAGTGACAGGGGTGATTGGGAGCGCCCGGTACGACGCATCTCCTGATGCAGGATTTCGTCGAAGTAGCGGCGGTTGGCAATCCCGGTCAAGGCATCGGAGCGGGCTTGCTCACGCAGTTTTTTGTTGGCCTGCTGCAGTTCCTGGCGGGCAGTTAACAGGGCAGCCTCGTTCTGTTTACGTTCGGTGATGTCGCGAATCACGCCAACATAGCGGACCCGGCCGCCTACCGATATCTCGTTAACGCCAAGTTCGATAGGAAAGATCGTTTCATCCGCGTGCCGTCCCTCTACTTCACGCCCTGCACCGATAATCTTCGCCTCATGCGTTGCGTGATAATTTTTCAGGTACTGGTCGTGCGCACTGCGGTCCGGTTCAGGCATGAGCATCTTTACATTCTGGCCGATGGTTTCAGCCGGTGTGTAGCCAAAGATCTTTTCGGTTGCCGGATTGACGGACTCGATAGTCCCCGACTCATCAATCGTGACGATACTCTCGAGCACATTATCCAGCACCGCACGCAGGCGTTCTTCGCTGAGCTTGACGCACTCCTCGGCAACAATACGCTGTTGTTCAGCGTGGTATTCAGCAATCAGGCTGGCGCAGGTACTGCTGAACGGTACCAGTGCCTGGACAAGTTCCTCGCTATATCCTTCCGCACGATTAGCGATCCCGGCCATCCCGACCATCCGGTCGCCGGCAAAAAGGGGTAAGCCCAAAAAGGCATTCAGGGGCGGATGTCCATGGGGAATGCCGCCGCTGCGGTGATCGTTGGCGGGATCGTTGGCAATAACAGGCGCCCCGGTTTTCATAGCCGCCCCGAACAGGGTTTCCAGATTGTGGAATTCCATACCCCCGGGTGCGTTTTCTTCATAAAACGTGCGGGTGGCTTCATCCCAGGCAATGTTGGTAATCGCATAGGTTCGCAGATAGGGCGCATTATCCTCTGTATAGAGCACCTCGCCGATGAAACCATACTCGCTGCCAGTCAGTTCGAGCAGACCGGCAAGCAGCAGTTCGAATGCCGCGCGTGGATCGGCGTTGGTAATGAATGCCGATTGTGCATTGCTGATGATATCGATCTGCCTGTTATTCCAGTTAAGCGCCGACTCGATACGTTTTCTGTCCCTGATGTCGCGAACCGTCGCCACAAAACGAGCGGATTCATGTTCCGGCACCACGTACTGCAGGAAGATGTCCACAGGGATGCATTCTCCACTACGGTGCTGATGGACGGTCTCGAATTTCAATGGCTTGTTCTGTTCCTCAAGGAACGGTGCAATGAACGCACGAAAGGTCTGCTCGGTAAAATCGGGCATGATTTCGAACGGTGTCATGCCAAGCAGTTCCTCATGGCCATAGCCAACCTGGTCGACTGCCCCCTGGTTGACATAGATGAAGCGGAATGTCTGTGCATCGAACATGAAGACACAGGCCAGGGTTTTGTCGAGGGTCATCTTGAAACGCTCAAGATCATGCTGGATGCGCTCACGCTCATCGACTTCCGCCAGCAAACGATGGTTCGATTGCTCAAGTTCCGAGGTCCTGTCAGTCACACGCTGTTCAAGCTCGAGACGTGCCAGGTTGAGGGCCCGTTCGGCCTGGCGCCGCTGCTCCAGCTGCGCTTCCAGGTCGGTGGTACGCTGTTGCACCTGCGTTTTCAGGGACCGGTTCCAGATCATGATTGTCAGGATTGCGAGTAGCAGCAACGCAAGGAAGACTGCCAGCCCCGATAACGTTGATCGATTCAGCCAGGCCGGCCCGGAATCCAGGTGAATCCATTTTCCCAGGATTTGTTCGTGTTCTTCCGGGGTAATACCTGCCAGGGCCTTTTCCAGGATGGCGTTCAGTTCCGGCCAATCCTTGCGGGTGGCGAAGGCATACTTGCCGAAGTACCCGGTTTCCGCGGCAATGCGCAGGTTGGTGATCCCCTCGCGTTGCAGGTACCAGCTGGCAGTGGCCAAGTTGGCCACCATGGCGTCCATACCACCGAAGGAGACACGCTTGAGCCCGGTCCGGAGGTCCGGGACCGGCTGCAACTGAAAGTCCGGATGATCATTGTGAATCAGGTCCTGCCAGATATAACCGGACACCACGCCCACCTTCCTGTTCATGAAGTCATGCAGGTCAGCACCGCCTGCAGCGTCCTTATTGATAATAATAACCCCGGGGAGCTGGATATGAGGCCCGGTAAACGTCATGTATTTGGCGCGCTATGGGGATTCTGACGCGGCATCGAACATATCGATCTCCCTGCGCTGGGCTTTCTCGAGGACTTCATCCCAGCTCTTCAGGCGAACAAGGGTGAATTTTGTCCCCAGCTTTTGTTCAACAAGCGCGGTGTAATCAGCCGCGATACCCCGGTAACGCCCGTTCGAATCAATGAATTCAATAGGTGGAAAATCCGGGTCCGGCGCCAGGCGGATGACCGGGTGTCTGGCAAGCCATACCTGCTCCGCCGCGGTAAGTCCCAGCCCTGCACCTACAGCAGGTTCTGCTGCTATTGCAGCGGTTGCTGGCATTCGCAGCAAGACCCCGATGATGAAAACCATTAACCAGCGTCTGTCCATGTAACCCTGCATATTCGCACCCCTCCTTGTCCTTGCTGACGGCGGCAACCACGCACTGAACAGTCCGTCACCCGACGTGCAGCTTGTGCAACAGGCGGTAGCGTTGAATCAGCTGCTTTCGAACTGATCCTGCTTTAACGACCGCCTCCATAACGGTCGAATACTGTTCCTGTCGCTACTGCATATCTATTGAACAAGGCAAATATTGTGCCAGCAGCACAGGTAGCAGCAATTCAATGGCTCGGACGAAATAATGCGGGACACCCATCTGCACAGAAAAATCGTAGCGGGATTCACTACGGTTGCCTCCAATGGGTAAATGACGTGTTTTGCGGCCGGATCCAGCCCTATTTAACCATGCTAATCAATAAATAAATTGCAGGTATCACTCGATAGCTGCCACTTTCTGCGGTCCCCGCTACCCTTGCGCAGCGGATTTGATATCGGTGTCTTCGGGGCTGGTAAAGCGGCTCGCGCAGGAAGAAATCAGTGGCGCCCTAAGGTCTTTCTGTACCTTTCTGCGCAATTTACTAGATTTCGTTTTCGTATTAATGAAAACCATGTCTAAAGCCCCGCTCGATGTCGCCCTGATGACGGTCGCACCGATTCCTCTACGCCTCACCA
>JASJGW010000165.1:0-6631 GCA_033791305.1 Gammaproteobacteria bacterium
ACCGGTGCAAACATATAACCGTGGTGTTAATCAGGGCAGCAACCAAACCCCGAAACGGCCCGTGCAGCCATCACCGGGTCGTCCTGTACAGCTGCCAGCCAGTCCGATACAGCGCCCGGCCCATTAATCCGGATTTTCTAATATTGCGTATAATGTATATTATGTTAAATAAGGTTTATAGATGGATGGGTACTTTGGCACGGGGCCCCTTTCACTGAGATACAGGGATTATTAGTGTCATTCCAGCTTGGCGTGGGTATTTATCGGATATCGGTGTCACTTGCTGTCGTCAAATCCGACTTTCGCATGTGAACCATCGCAGAACGGTTTGTTCTTTGAAGCACCGCAGCGGCAGAGTGTGTAGTGTTCCCGTGACGCACCTTGTCCCCAGTTTGCATCCTCGAGTTCAATGCTACCAGTGATGCGTAACGGTCCGTTCTTTTCAATGGAAATTGCCGGGTCACAGTCAGCTGTGGATTGTGGTTGTCCATTAATGGAATATGACAATGCACCTGATGGACATTTCTCGATTAATACCTTGATATGCTCAAGGGTATCTTCATCCGGATCTATCCACGGGTCATGTTGTACGTTGAAGACCGACTCCATTTCCGTGTGACAATACTCGGCCACGGAACACAGCATCACGTTGTTGTGGATGGTTATTTCCTTGCCCTTATAACTAGTGAGTTTATCTGCGGACCGTTCTGGCGAGATGTCATCGGTAAAACCGGCATATTTATGGTTGCCATCACAAAATGGTTTGTTCAAGGAAGCGCCACAGCGACATAGCCCCATAGCGGGCTTTGTTTCCAGGCGCGAGCCATCACTATCAATAAAGTTCTCCAGCCCTTTTACGAGCATGGGTCCGTTCTTGCTGCAGCTAATCACTGGTTTAGACATATTCCACCTCCGGCATGTTTCTTTTGTGGCGTATTTTTTACCGGCTCCCCGCAAGTGCTGTCAGCAAAGTGTTGCCAGCCTCTTCCATACTATGCCCGAAAGCAACAATGCCATCCTTATGACCACCCATGGAAAAGATACCTTTGTGACTAACGTCTGATTGAGAATACAAGCGCTCGACTTCACGTGACATCTCCGGTGTGCCGTATTCAACCGATGCGTTGGTTACCGGAATACCTTGTGAAGTTGCCGAATTCCAGATGTCAGGCGAATGCACATGGAGCACTGCGTATATCTCATTATCAAGATCATAGATAACGCCATGTGTCATGGACTCCGATGAAGGCTTGACGGGGCCTTCTGCAACAACCTGGTTTGTCTCGGCATCATAGGCTTTTACAGAGGCATAATGACGATTATCAAGTTCTTCCAGATGCCCCGTTTGTGTGCCACTGATGACAAATTGCCGATTACCACGCGGTTGATTCCGTGGTCCGGTGCGTTGGCTGATGTTGCCGAATCCACAACCCTCATAGCGTGCCGGATCCTGACCGATGAGAGCGTGCTTCCAGAGAATATGTCGCCATGTATTGAGTTCGGTCAGCGTTTCCATCGCAAGCGGCGGGCCCGTAGTAAAGTGTAAATCAAATTTTATTACACCCTCTTCTTCCATGACCGCACGCTATCCCTGTTATGCGGCATAGATTTGTTTGTGAAGAAGCTGCCGTTTAATCATTTTCCAGGAAACGGTACGCAAAGCCGGCAATCACGGCACCGATGATCGGTGCAACCCAGAACATCCAGAGCTGAGCCGTTGCCCAGTCTCCCACGAATAGCGCTGGCCCGGTACTGCGTGCCGGGTTTACCGAGGTGTTTGTGACCGGGATACTGATAAGGTGTATCAAGGTCAGGCCCAGGCCAATGGCAATCGGTGCAAATCCCTGCGGTGCACGTTTGTCGGTTGCTCCCAGAATAATCATCAGGAACATAAATGTCATGACGACTTCGGCTAACAGACACGATGCCAGGGAATATCCCCCCGGCGAATGATCTCCATAGCCATTGGAAGCCAGCCCGCTGCTCAGTTCAAAGCCGGCTTTGCCGCTGGCAATCAGGTAGAGCACCCCTGCTCCGGCAATTGCTCCGGCTACCTGGATAATTATATAAGGTAACAGTTCGCTCGTATTAAAACGCCCGCCAGCCCACAAACCGATAGAGACCGCGGGATTCAGGTGGCAACCGGATATATGACCAATGGCAAACGCCATGGTAAGTACGGTCAGCCCGAATGCGAACGACACCCCCAGCAAACCGATGCCGACATCCGGAAACGCTGCGGCCAGTACGGCACTGCCGCATCCCCCTAGTACCAGCCAGAATGTGCCGATGAATTCTGCAGTTAATTTTTTTGTCATTGACATGTACCCCCTCCTATAATTGATTAGGCTGTACCGCCTTGAAATTGCTTCCATTGGTACAGGCAGTCGTATATTACAGAAGCCCTCTCGGGTAGGCCAGTTGTGGCGTACAAGGCAAATTGACGGTTAACGCCTGTTTTAAATTCATCAATGCCATCGACACCGGTATTCCCGAGATTGTCTACGCTGATTCCAAAGGGTATATTCAGTGCGTTGCAGAGATGCTTTTCCAGTGCCTGTGGTTTGACTTCTACGGCGAAGAACCGGTCCTGTTGTCTGTCTGTCCTGCCATCTGGTTCATACCAGTAGCCGTAATCATCCATGCGTCGTCGTGCCTCACCGGCAATGCACCAGTGAGCCAGTTCATGTAGTGCACTGCGTTCATAGTCCCTGGTGAATTGGACTTCCGCCAGCGAATCGCCTGTAGGGGCCTTGTAGAAGGGTTCGGAAAACCCGCCAACCAGCCGGGTGCCATGCCCCAGCAGCACCTTATTATTCAAATGCTCAAACCAGTCAGTCATGTGTTTGCTGTGGTGCCTTCCTGTTGAAGGTACCTTCCCTGAGAAAATGCAGTATCTGTTTGATGACACTTTCATCGCGCATAATGAAGGTGTGGCCATTGGGTACCGTCATGAAATCGGACATCTCGTCGAGTTTTGCACTTTCAACTGAAACCTTGCCATCATCATTCCCGGGTATAACCGGTGAGAACCAGGGATCAGATGAACTCACCCCGGTAATAATACCGATTTCTCCCTTTACAGGTCTTAGTCTCTCGGTCAGGCTGTTCTTGTCGGTACCGAGTTGCTGTGCAGCCGGACCCAGTACGATCTGGTAAATGGTGTAATCCTTTAACAGGTCCACGACTTCACTGCCATGATTAGGCGGACTTAACATCACGACTCTGCCGAGGTTGCCGATGGTGTTGTGCTGTAGATATTGTCTCACCAGTATGCCGCCGAGCGAATGGGTGGCAAAGTGGACTGTCTGTGCCTTGTGCTGATCACAAAACCGGAGACCTTTCATTATGGTTGTCCTGGAGAGTTCCTCAATAGTGTTCGATCTTGACGGGTAACCCTCATTCCAGACAAGATAACCCTCCCTGCTCAGGGTCTCCTCGATCAGGCTCATCGAATACGCTGTTCTTCCCAGACCATGTAATACAATCACACATTCCTGCATTGCTGCACTGCATACCGGGAGAGACAGTACCAGCAAGCCTGACACTAGAAGCAAGCGAAATAGGGATTTCATATGTCAAACTTTGGTGTTTGTCAACGGCCAGTCAGGCGATTCTAACTCTTACGACGTTCATAACCTCCAGTTCAAAACCGGAGACCGTTTCGATGCCTGGATAATAGGTCAGGTTGACCCGTGCGCCCTTTAAATTCTGGTATCTGTCTTTGCGTTTGAACTTGAACGGTGCGCTGCATCCTTCAATCATCAGGGTGTTGACTATCCATTCTCCTGCAGGCCTTTGTATGTGAGAGGTCACTTTCTGCATGTCAGAATGGGTCAGTTCCCCGTGTTTCTTCAACAGTTTGTCAACATCTGATTTCATCCCCGAAATATGATACAGGGCCATAAGACATTATCAAGGTACGTTAGTGTCTGGAGTAACACATGGGTATGTGCTACCTGAAAGGAAGTTTTGCAGTATGAATATGCCAGACCTGTCAGGCTGGCAGAAACTCAATAGGATAGGTAATGGTGACTTCGCTGACGTCTTTGGCTTCAAAGTTGAACAGTTTTACACGCTGACTGATTTTCTTCCCCAGCACGGCATCCTGCAGTTCACTGGACACCAATACACAGCGGGTAACTTTACCGGATGGCGCAATGGTAAGTTCCAGCACTACCTTGCCCTGCAAGCTAGGATCTTTCCGCAAGGCACGATTGTAAACACTAAAGATAGCACCCTTGTTACGGTCGAATACCATCTGGATTTCCTCGATGCTGCGACCGGCAGAACGCTCTCCCCTGCTGCTGCGTGCTGTGTCGTCTCTGGGTGCATTACCGGACGGGCTGTGTACCTGCGTTGTTGCACGTCCGGCCAGCTGACCACCGCCGGTATTTCGACTGAGACTGGCTGTCTGGATACCACCGCTGGAGCGGGTGGTGCCGGAGGTCAGCACTGCACGATCTGTCGAGCGAGCCTTGCCCCCCGCCTGAGATAGATTGCTGGTCTTCTTCAGGGTGTTGGTGACCGTATTTTGTCGCATGTCAGCCAGCGCATCTTTCATGGCCAGCAGTCCGGCCTGTTCGGCCTGTTTCCGCGCAGAGACCTTTGGTTTAACCGGAGCAGGTTTTGGTGTTGCTTTGACAACCTTTGGTGGTACCGGCTTTTTGGGTACTGGCTTTTGTGCCTTGACCTGTTTTTCTGGTTCGGGCGGCTTTGGTTTCTGCACCGGTTTTGGTGGTTCCGGCTTGACCTCAAAAATAAGGGTGGCCAGACGTGGTTTCGATTCTTCTACCGGTGTGCTAATGATTTCGGGTAACGGCAAGTAAGGCATGACAACGGCGAGCAACAGGAATACTGCCATACAGGTTATGACGATGCGGTGGAAGCGTGCATCCACCTCGGCAGAGAGTTCCCAAGGCATCAGGACTGACTGACTGAACGTTGACATAACTCAGACTTCCTCAGGAGTTTTTTGGAGCACTGCCAGCGAAATACGAGCAAATCCAGCTTCCGTACAACTTGCCATCACCTTCTTTAGAATCTTGTAGGGAACTTGCTTGTCGCCCATGATGGTAGCTTCACGACGGACGGGGCTGGTATTGCCGGTAACGGGACGAATGTCTGTTTGCGTGTCCCGCAAGGCACTCATCAGCAGAGCGGATGCATTGTCGTCATCAAGGATAGCTTCGATGCTTGTGATGATCTTGCCGTGAATCAGAATGTCTGATTCTGTCAGCATAATGACCAGTGTTTGTCTGGGGATTTCTTCGGAAACAGACTCTGGTAACTCAACAGACTTGTGCGATGGCAGGACTTCACCATCGGTTGAGTTAACCAGCAGGAAGAACACCAGGATAGTAAAGATGTCCATCAACGAGACAAGGTTGATGCCTGTATTGCGTCCAGCCCGTTTGTGATGTTTTTCCATGCGCTGTGCGCGACGTGAGGTAAGCATGGTTACTGTCCTTTACTGCTGGCGACCTTGACGTCACTGGCAGGTGCATCACCGATTGCGATTTCAGGGAACAGCTCTGCCATATGCACGCTACCTGCCTGAACCACGGGGGCAGCTCGCACCTTGTCCATTATCTGAACCAGTGTGTCGTAGGGTGTATCAGCTTCTAGCAGCAGGGTGGCGTCGATCTTTTCGGGGAAACGTGCCTTTACCTGCTGCAATAACTCGGATAATTGCGCAATATCGTGTCCTGTATCCAGGGCTGGAATACGTTTGATCAGGCCGCCATCTCGGTCTCCGACTTCGACGCTATTCTCGCGTACGATGATTTCCAGATCAAACTGCTGATCTTCAGACACCTGTCCGCTACCAGCCGCTGGCAGATTGAGCTCCAGTATGGTGATACGTGAGAACACAGCAGTCATTAGCAGGAACGGTACCAGTATCACCATCAGATTCATAAAGGCGGTGATATTGATTTCCGTCGGTTCATGCAGACCGCTGCGACGGCGCAGACGGCGTTTCATCCCGCTCTAACCTCGTCAGCCGGGTTTTCTGTCAGCATGTTCAGGAACTTGACCGAGGCCATTTCAAGACTGTCGACCAGTTGCGTGGTCTTGGTCTGGAGAACAGCGTAGATAAGCAGCAGAGGTATGGCAACCATCAGGCCAAATGCTGTGGTATTCATGGCCACCGAGATACTGGCTGACAGCATATCGGCCTTTTCAGACGGGTTTGCAGCTGCAACAGCCGTGAACGCCTGGATGAGTCCAATAATGGTACCAAGCAGTCCCAGCAGCGTTGCGATATTTGCAAATGTTGACAGGTACTGGGTGCGTTTTTCAAGATTGGGAACGGTCTCCATCAAGCCTTCTTCCATGGCAATCTCAACATCATCACGGCGACGGGATGAACGTGCCCGATTGAGACCGTAGCTGAAAATATGACTGATTGCAGAGCGCGACTTTTCGGTGATCATTGCGACCTGCAGGTAATCACCTTTCTGCAACAGGGGAACCAGTTTTTTCCAGATACGGTGATTGCTTGTCTTTGCCATGGTCAGGTAAATGTAGCGTTCAATGGCAATAGCCAGTCCCAGGGCCAGTACCAACATGATCGGATACATGAAAAATCCGCCGGACTGGAAAAAACCGACAATAGTGTTATAGGCGT
>JASJGW010000166.1:0-13017 GCA_033791305.1 Gammaproteobacteria bacterium
CCGAAATGCCTGTAGGCAGAGGGTTTTTGTTCCGGACTATCCTACGCGGCCCGACCCAAGTACCTACATCCCTGTAGGCTCAGGGTTTATGTTCCGGACAAACCCTAAGTACCTACATCCATGTAGGCAACGTGCAGGAGCGGCGATGTCCGGAATTTGGCGTGAGGAATGGCCGCTATGGTCGTTTTCTGCCGAAACTCTATTACAACCCATGTGACTCAAAATAGGACGAATGCGACAGGCTTGCCCTACCATTTGGCCTGAATCTTCCGCAGTACTCCGGCAGCCACAAGGCGCTCGACCAATCGCCGGTTTTTCAGCACGCCTTCAGCTCGGCCTTGGGTTCGCACAAAAGGCGCGAAGGGTTCCTTTACGTGGGTTACGGTACTCATCCACGGCAGCCATTTATCCAGCGGTGTGTTGTTGTCAGTCATTGCATGGTGCTCCTCTGGTTTGGATGTTGAGTCATTACGCTGCGCCCTCGGTGGCTATCCGGTTTGCCCGGAAAAACGCGCCAATATCACAACAAGGGCGATAGCGCACAGCTAGCGGCGTCACCAGGATGAATGCAGGCCCTCGATTCATGCGGCGCCACTGCTTCTGCGTCTGGGCGGATTCGCCGACGATAAGTGCAGCGTACTTTTAGGTGATGGCAATATGTGCTTGCAAGGTTATGATTGTTTCGCGCTAGTAGATGATCGTTAAATGCATAGTAGTTATGGTGCGATCGCTAAATACATAATGTATAAAGCCCACATCCCTATGAGAACAAAGGTAACACTATGATTAATGCTGAGCAGCTTGTGACTGAGGCCATTGATCAGGCCGGTCTGGATGATTTTGGTGGCGAGGCGTTCCACGAGCCGCTGGCGCTGCTGGAGTCCTGCCTCAATAGCCAGGCGGGCCTCAATGGCGCTGGTGTGTTTCGCGCCGAGATGGCAATTCGCAATGCCCTGGCGACGCGACTGCAGGTGGAGGACTACATCCGCAAGCACCCGGACTTGTTGCAGCAGCCAGTCGAGCGTCCGGTATTTATCGCCGGTTTACCGCGCACCGGCACTACAGCGCTGCACCATATGCTCAATGCGGATCCAACCAATCACACGCTGCGGCTATGGGAAGGCAACGAGCCGGTGCCGCCGCCCGAGGATGCCAGCTATACCACCGATCCACGCATCGAACGACAGCGTAAAGGCGTGGAGACGACCGAGCAGTTTATGCCCGGATTCCTCGCATCTCACCTGCTCGCCGCGGAAGCACCCGATGAGTGTCACCTGTTGTTTAATCGCACGTTGATGTCCGCCGAATTCTATTCGATGTTTCATATTCCCGGCTATGCCAATAGCATCTACCAGTTGGATCTCACGCCATACTACGAGTACCATCGGCGCCAGTTGCAGTTGCTGCAAACTAAGAAATCCGGCTCCTGGGTGCTGAAGTCGCCGTTTCACCAGATTGGACTTGAGGCTATACACAAGGTCTACCCCGATGCCATCATCGTGGTGCCCCACCGCGCACCAATGAGCTTTGTCGCCTCGGGCTGTAGCTTTAATGACATACTGCGAAAAAGCGGATCTGATGCCCGTGACAAGCATATTGTCGGCAGGGACTGGATGGATATGCTCACCGTCTATACCCGGCGCTTTGAGCAGGACAGGGCGCGACTGGAGTCGCAATTTGAAACGCCTTTTATCGATGTCAGGCATGACGAATTCATTCGCGACCCCTGGCCTGCGATCGAGCAGATCTACCACGATCGCGGCACGCCATTGTCGAGCGAGGGCAGGGCTGCTATGCAGGGCTGGCTGGACGATAATCCCAAAGGTAAGCATGGCGTGCACGAGTACAAGCTGGAAGACTACGGTATCACCCGGGCCGAGGTCGAAGACCTGTTTGGTGATTATGTTGAACGCTACGGACTGAGTATGGAGTAGGGCATGAGTCAAAGTGAAGCCGAAAAGAAAGTCATTGATGGCAGCGCGTGGGACGAATTCTGCGATGCGCTGAAACATGCGGGCAAGATCATCCAGAGCCCCAAAGCGCCCAAAGACGCTTTTGACCAGGCCGAGGGCTATCGCTACTTGACGCGCTTGCTGCGCGGTGGTCTTGAGAGTTTCCTGGAATTTCGCGATCCGGAGTTTCCGCAGTTGCGCTGTGGTGCCCACGAGACGATTAAGCTCGGTGCCGACAATCCGGATAATCGCTACGAGAGTTGCTCGGTCAACCCGAAAAACGACTACCGACTATTTGGCACCCGGGGTACGGTGGACTATCTGGGTATTGGCTCTGTGATCAATAAATATGCCACTGGCGGCGGCATGAAGACCACCGGCTATATTGATGCCCGGGAGATGACTATCAATGATGACGGCAGCTTTGAACTGATTATCAGCCAGCGCGAGCACCCCGGGAATTGGCTGCCGATCGGGCCCGAGACCAATTCGATCAATGTGCGCCAGACCTTCCAGGACCGCATTAATGAAGAGCCTGCAGAGCTTAAAATAGAGCGTATAGGCGCTGAGGGTGAGCGCCCCGCGCCACTGACGGCCGAGAAATTGGTGCGCGGCCTGCAGGGCGCGACCATGTTTGTGCAAGGCAGCGCCAAACTATTCGAGGACTGGTCTGAGAGTTTCCTGCCCACCAATAACCAGTTGCCACCGGCGGACCAGGCCTACTGCCAGTCCATTGGCGGCGACCCCAATATTTTTTACTTTCACAGCGCCTGGGAATTGGCCGACGACGAGGTGCTGGTGATAGAGGCGCCGACGATTCCCGAGTGCCAGACCTGGAATTTCCAGCTCGACAACTGGTGGATGGAATCGCTGGACTATCGCCACCACACCATTCACGTTAACAAACATACCGCCCACTACGAGGACGATGGCAGCGTGGTGGTGTATATCTCTCATACCGACCCCGGCAAGCCAAACTGGGTGGAAACAGCAGGTCACAAGCTGGGAACCATGTGCTGGCGCTGGATTGGCGCAGATGAGCACCCCTTATTGAATGTTCGCGTGGTAAAATTCGCCGATTTGTAAACCACACAGGTTCATCTCGGATGTTAACACGCTTTACCGTGCAATCGGATTTTGAGCCCGCAGGGGATCAACCCGCCGCTATTGAGAGCCTTGTCGCAGGCCTCAATAACGGTTTGCTGTACCAAACCCTGCTCGGAGTGACCGGCTCCGGCAAGACCTTTACTATTGCCAAGGTCGTGGAGCAGGTGCAGCGGCCGATCATTGTGATGGCTCACAATAAGACCCTGGCGGCGCAGCTCTATGGTGAGTTCAAGCAGTTCTTTCCCAACAATGCCGTCGAGTACTTTGTCTCCTACTACGACTACTACCAGCCCGAAGCCTATGTGCCATCCTCGGATACTTTTATCGAAAAAGATTCGTCGATAAACGAGCATATTGAGCAGATGCGGTTGTCGGCGACCAAAGCACTGATGGAGCGTGACGACGCGCTGGTAGTGGCGACAGTCTCCGCGATTTATGGCCTGGGTGATCCCGAGTCCTACCTTAAGATGGTGTTGCACCTGGTGCGGGGAGATCCCATCGACCAGCGCGCCATCTTGCGGCGATTGGCCGAGTTGCAATATACCCGCAATGATATGGACTTCAGCCGGGCGACCTACCGGGTGCGCGGTGACGTCATCGATGTGTTCCCCGCGGACTCGGAGAGCGAGGCGATAAGAATCGAGTTGTTTGATGATATCGTCGATAGCATCAGCGTGCTTGACCCTCTAACAGGCGAGATATTGGGTAAGCTGCCCCGGGTGACTATCTTTCCGAAATCCCATTATGTTACCCCGAGGGATAAGTTGCTTAAGGCTACCGTGCACATCGAAGACGAATTGCGCGATCGTCTCGAGTTTCTGCGCAATGAGCATCGCCTGGTCGAGGCACAGCGCCTGGAGCAGCGCACACGCTATGACCTGGTGATGATTCGCGAGCTGGGATATTGCTCGTGTATAGAAAATTACTCGCGCTATCTCTCGGGTCGCGATCCGGGTGCGCCGCCGCCGACTTTATTCGATTACTTACCGGATAACGCGCTGGTGGTGATTGACGAGTCCCATGCCACCATCCCGCAATTGGGTGCGATGTACAAGGGGGATCGCTCGCGCAAGGAAACCCTGGTCAACTACGGTTTTCGCTTGCCCTCGGCGCTGGATAACCGGCCGCTGCGTTTTGAAGAGTGGGAGCGCCTGGTGACCCAGGCCATTTTTGTGTCGGCGACACCGGGTAAATATGAAAAAGAACACGCCGACAGTGTGGTTGAGCAGGTTGTGCGGCCCACCGGCCTGATTGATCCGGAGGTGGAAATACGTCCGGCAACCACCCAGGTCGATGACCTGTTGTCAGAGATTCACAAGCGCACCGAGGTTGGCGATCGCGTGTTGGTGACGACGCTGACCAAGCGCATGGCCGAGGACTTGTCGGAATACCTGGATGAGCACGGTGTCAAAGTGCGCTATATGCATTCGGATATCGATACTGTGGAGCGCATGGAAATCATCCACGACCTGCGCCTGGGCAAATTCGATGTGCTGGTGGGCATTAACTTATTGCGCGAGGGGCTGGATATTCCCGAGGTATCCCTGGTTGCCATACTGGACGCCGACAAGGAAGGCTTTTTGCGTTCGGAGCGTTCATTGATCCAGACAATAGGGCGGGCGGCACGTCATGTTGATGGCATGGCCATCCTCTATGCGGACAAAATTACCGGCTCAATGTGCCGTGCCATCGACGAAACCACGCGGCGCAGGGAAAAACAGCAAGCGTTTAATGAGGCGCATGGTATTACTCCAACTGGTGTAAAGAAAGCCGTGACAGATATTCTTGAGGGGGCGCTGGGACCAGGCAGATCATCTACACGGGGCTATTCCAGGGTGGCTGAGGAGGTGGTGAACTACGGTCGTATGACGCCGGCGCAGCTGGCAAAACAGGTCGGGAAGCTCGAGGAGCTGATGTATAAACATGCCCGGGACCTGGAGTTTGAGGAGGCCGCGCGGTTACGTGACCAGATACGCCATATCCAGTTGGGTAACCTGGGGCTGACAGATTAACTGGATTAATCGGGTTTTGAGAGGGATTAACTCCGGATTACTTGCAACAATACCCTCTTATCTTGTATCTTCCCTTTCCTTCGCAGGCGCGTAGCTCAGTTGGTTAGAGCACCACCTTGACATGGTGGGGGTCGGTGGTTCGAATCCACTCGCGCCTACCATTTTAAATACAAGAATATTTCATGTGGCCTCTCGTATTGGTCACCACTGGAGCAGTATATGCCTATAGTCACTCTCCCCGACGGCAGTCGCCGTGAATATGATAAGTCTGTTTCCGTATACGATATCGCTGCTGACATCGGCCCGGGGCTTGCCAGGGCAGCGCTCGCCGGCAAGGTTGATGGTGTGCTGGTGGATGCCTCGCATGTCATTGAACAGGACGCAGAGCTGGCGATTATCACCAGCAAGAGCGAGGAAGCACTCGAACTGCTGCGCCATGATGCGGCGCATGTGATGGCGCAGGCCGTGCAGGAACTCTATCCCGACACCCAGGTCACTATCGGTCCGGCCATAGAAGATGGTTTTTACTACGATTTTGCCCGGGATGAGGCGTTTGCACCGGAAGATCTCACTGTGATTGAAAAGCGCATGCACGAGATTGTGAAGCGTGATCTCAAAATCGAGCGCGAAGTCTGGGGTCGCGAGCAGGCCGTCAAGGTGTTTGGCGAGATCGGTGAAGATTACAAGGTTGAAATCATCAATGATGTGATTTCGGAAGGCGAGGAAGTCTCGGTATACCGCCAGGGAGACTGGTTTGATGTCTGCCGCGGGCCGCATCTGCCAGGTACCGGCAAGCTGGGCAAGGGCTTCAAGTTGATGAAGCTGGCCGGCGCCTACTGGCGCGGTGATTCTAACAATCCCATGTTGCAACGCATCTACGGGACGGCCTGGCGCGACAAGAAAGAATTGAATGCCTATCTGCACCGCCTGGAAGAAGCCGAGAAACGTGATCACCGTAAACTGGGCAAGGTCATGGATCTCTACCACACCCAGGAAGAAGCCCCGGGTATGGTTTTCTGGCATGGCCATGGCTGGCAGATTTACCTGGTGATCCAGGATTATATTCGTGGCATGTTGCAGCAGCACGGCTACCAGGAGATCCATACCCCGCAAATCATTGATCGCTCACTATGGGAGAGGTCCGGGCACTGGGAAAAATTCTCCAATGACATGTTTGTCACGGAATCGGAAAATCGCACCTATGCCATCAAGCCGATGAACTGCCCGGCACATATCCAGATATTCAATCAGGGTCTGAAAAGCTATCGTGATCTGCCATTACGATTGGCAGAGTTTGGATCCTGTACGCGCAATGAACCGTCAGGGACATTGCATGGCCTGATGCGTGTAAGGAATTTTGTACAGGATGATGCCCATATCTTTTGTACCGAAGACCAGATACAGGGTGAGGTCTCCGCGTTCATTGATCTGCTGTACCAGGTGTATGCCGATTTCGGTTTTGATGAAGTCAGCGTCAAGTTCTCGACCCGGCCTGAACAGCGGGTAGGAGATGATATCCTTTGGGACAAGGCAGAGGCCTCCTTGCAGGCGGTGCTGGACCATAAACAACTGGACTGGGAGCTACAGCCCGGGGAAGGCGCTTTCTATGGTCCCAAGATCGAGTTCAATCTGAAGGATTGTCTGGGTCGTGTCTGGCAGTTAGGCACGATTCAGCTGGATTTCTCCATGCCAGACCGGCTGGGTGCGCACTATATCGCTGAAGATGGGAGCAAGCAGGTACCGGTCATGTTGCACCGGGCCATTCTGGGTTCACTGGAACGATTTATCGGGATTTTGATCGAACATTACGCGGGATCGCTGCCGCTCTGGCTGGCCCCGGTACAGGCTGTAATTCTCAATATCACCGACAAACAGGCTGACTATGCCCGAAAAGTAGAAGAATCCTTGAGAAATCAGGGTTTGAGGGTCAATTTGGACTTGAGAAATGAGAAAATCGGCTTTAAAATCCGCGAGCACACGATTAAACATATTCCCTATTTGCTGGTTATCGGTGATCGGGAAGTGGAAGCTGGTACCGTGGCCGTGCGCACGCGAAGCGGTGGGGACCTGGGCAGTATGCCGATTGAACGGCTTGCCGAGGGCTTGAAAACCGAGTCTGCGAGCCGCGGCCGTACTATTTTGGAGGATTGAAGTATCGCTGCAAAGAAACCGCAACATCGGATCAACGAAAAGATTATTGCTCCTGAACTACGCGTGATTAACCAGGAAGGTGAGCAGGTTGGAATCGTTTCTATTGAAGAGGCGCTCAGCATAGCCAACGAGGTAAATCTTGATCTGGTGGAAATTTCGCCAAACGCCGAGCCGCCCGTATGCCGGATTATGGATTACGGCAAGTTTCGGTTTGAAGAAAGCAAGAAACTTCAGACCGCTAAGAAGAAGCAGAAGCAGACCCAGGTCAAGGAGATAAAGTTTCGGCCGGGTACTGATATTGGTGATTACAACATCAAGTTGCGTAAGCTGATTAACTTCCTGGGAGGCGGTGATCGGACCAAAGTTACACTGCGGTTCCGTGGTCGTGAAATGGCGCACCAGGAGTTGGGTATGCAGTTGTTGCAGCGGGTGAAGACCGACCTTGAAGACTATGGGACGGTAGAGCAGGAACCAAAGATGGAAGGCCGCTTGATGGTGATGGTACTCGCGCCTAAAAAGAGCAGGTGAGCCGGAACGGGTTTATTTAAGATTAAAGTATTCTGGAGTAACAGGAAATGCCAAAGTTAAAAACGAACCGGGGTGCTGCGAAGCGCTTCAAAAAGACGGGATCAGGCGGCTTCAAGCGAGGCCAGTCACATCTTCGTCACATCCTGACAAAAAAGAGCAGCAAGCGTAAGCGCCTGCTGGGCTCACCGGCTAATGTGCACAAGGCGGATGTCGCCATGGTTCGCCGCATGTTGCCGTTTGTCTGAATATTTAGAGGTAGTTAGCAATGCCAAGAGTAAAACGTGGAGTTACCGCACGCGCCAGACACAAGAAAGTTCTGGGCAAGGCGAAAGGTTATTATGGTGCACGCAGCAAAATCTACCGCGTTGCCAAGCAGGCCGTCATCAAGGCTGGACAGTATGCTTATCGTGACCGCCGACAACGCAAGCGCCAGTTCCGTACATTGTGGATTGCACGGATCAATGCGGCTGCACGTGAGAATGGCCTGTCATACAGTCGCTTGATCGACGGACTGAACAAGGCTGATGTTGAGGTCGACAGAAAGGTGCTTGCTGATCTTGCTGTCTTTGATGCGGTCGGTTTTAGTGCGCTGGCGGAAAAGGCCAAGGCCGGATTATCGGCATAAGCCCCCCTTTACCGTTACTACGGAATCATAAAAAGGGGAAAGGGTAAAACCTTTCCCCTTTTTTTTCGGATGTGGAAAGTTGCATCCACTCTCCCTAACCCTCCCTCTGAGGGAGAGGGAACCAGAAAGCACAGGGAGTACTATCAGGTGAGCAGCCTGGACGAACTTGAACAAGAAGCAATGCAGGAAGTTTCGAGGGCAACAGATACGGCTGTGCTCGATAATGTGCGTGTACGCTACCTGGGCAAGAAAGGTTTGCTCACTCAGCAACTGAAGCAACTGGGCAAATTGCCGGCGGAAGAACGACCCGCAGCCGGACAGGAAATTAACCGTATCAAGCAGCAGGTTCAGGAAGCGGTCAAGACGCGTGGTGTGGCCTTGCAGTCTGTTGCGCTGGATGCGCAGCTGGCCGGTGAGCAGATCGATGTTACCCTGCCAGGTCGCGGGCAATCGAAAGGTGGCTTGCATCCGGTTACCCGGACCATGCACCGTATCGAGCAGTTGTTCGTGCCGCTTGGGTTTACTGTTGAGGAAGGTCCGGAAATTGAAGACGATTATCATAATTTCGGCGCACTGAACATCCCGGACCATCATCCTGCTCGTGCCATGCACGATACCTTCTACTTTGATGCGCAGACCCTGCTGCGTACCCATACCTCACCTGTGCAGGTGCGGGTCATGGAAGAGCGTGAGCCGCCGTTGCGCATTATTGCGCCTGGCCGTGTTTATCGGTGTGATTCAGATCTGACGCACACGCCCATGTTTCACCAGGTAGAGGGCTTGCTGGTAGATGAGCATGCCAGTTTTGCCAGTTTAAAGGGCCTGATAGATGAATTTCTGCGTGCCTTCTTCGAACAGGAAGATCTGGCCGTGCGTTTCAGACCTTCCTATTTTCCGTTTACCGAGCCATCGGCCGAGGTTGATATCCAGTGCGTGATGTGTGCCGGGGACGGCTGTCGCGTATGCGGCCATACGGGCTGGCTGGAGGTGCTGGGCTGCGGCATGGTGCACCCGAACGTATTTGAGAATGTTGGTATCGACAACGAGCGCTATACCGGGTTTGCATTCGGTATGGGGGTTGAACGGCTCGCTATGTTGCGTTACGGCGTGAATGATCTGCGCCTGTTCTTTGAGAACGACTTGGCGTTCCTGGGTCAATTTAATTAGGGCCTGCTCGCGCAAGCTGCCAAGATTATCATGGCTATTAATGCATGAGGCTTATTGCTGGTGTAGGAGCGCTTTGCAAGCGCGAATATTTTTCTTGGTGAGCCTTGCGTCTTTGCGTGATAAAAAACTTTGTTTAAGAAATAGCAAATATGAAATTCAGCGAAAAATGGTTGCGAGAATGGGTTGATCCGCCGGTCTCTACCGATGTACTGGTGGAGCAGTTGACAATGGCTGGACTGGAAGTCGATTCTGTTGAACCGGCTGGTGCGGGCCTGGAGGGTCTGCTGGTTGGCGAAGTTGTGTCTGTCGACAAGCATCCGGACGCCGACAAACTTAAGGTTTGCAGTGTGCTTGCAGGTCAGGACCGGCACCTGCAGATTGTCTGTGGTGCACCCAATGTGAGCGTTGGCGGAAAGTATCCACTGGCACCGGTCGGTGTACGCCTGCCGGGCGATATAAAAATAAAGAAAAGTAAATTGCGTGGTGTTGAGTCACAGGGAATGCTGTGTTCGGCGCAGGAGCTGGGGCTCAGTGAAGACCATGACGGTTTGATGGTTTTGCCGGCAGATGCCAGGGCAGGGCAGCAGCTGCAGGACCTGCTGGGTCTGGATGACAACATCATCGAACTGGATCTTACGCCTAACCGGGGTGACTGCCTGGGCATTGAGGGTATTGCCCGTGAGGTTGGCACACTGCTGCGCACTGCTGTCACTGCACTGGATACCGCACCGGTACCGGTGGTGATTGATGATCAGTTCAAGGTTGAAATACAGGCGCGGGAAGCCTGTCCGCAATATCTCGGGCGCGTGATTCGCGGGGTCGATGCAGGCGCACGGACGCCGCTATGGATGCAGGAACGCCTGCGGCGCAGCGGCATGCGCAGCCTGGGTCCGGTCGTGGATGTCACCAATTATGTGTTGCTTGAGCTGGGACAGCCGATGCATGCGTTTGACCTGGCGCGGTTGACCGGAGGTATCCGGGTACGTTATGCGGATAAGGATGAACAGTTAACCCTGCTTGATGAACGCACGATCATCCTGGATACCGACACACTGGTTATTGCCGATCATGATAAACCCCTGGCGATTGCCGGTGTTATGGGGGGTATTGATTCCGGTGTACAGGAAAGTACTTCCGACCTGTTTCTTGAATGTGCCTTTTTCCCGCCCGCGATGATTGCCGGGCGTGCACGCACCTACGGCATGCACACCGAGTCGGCGCATCGTTTTGAACGCGGTGTTGATCCCGGTCTGCAACGGCGTGCATTAGAACGTGCAACAGAGTTGTTGACCGGAATAACCGGCGGCGAAGCCGGCCCGGTGACTGCGATTGCATCCAGCGAGCATTTACCGGCAAGCACTCCTGTCGTGCTGCGCAAGGTACGCATACAGCGGGTACTGGGTATTTTGCCTGACGATAATGATGTGACAGATATTCTTCAGCGGTTGGGTATGGCGGTTACCAAACAGGATGATGGCTGGCTGGTAGAGCCGCCGGGTTTTCGGTTCGATATCGGGATCGAGGCAGATTTGATCGAGGAGATTGGAAGAATCTATGGCTATAACCGCTTGCCCAGTGTTTCCCTGCTGGGTGCGATGGAAGTGCAGCCTGTTAAGGAAACCGATATTCAGCTGCTAGATTTTTGTAATGTTCTTGTTGCGCGTGGTTACCAGGAGGCGGTTACCTACAGTTTTGTCGATGCCGAACTGCAGGTGCAGATCAATCCGGGGATGGTGCCGGTGCGACTGGCCAATCCGATTTCATCCGAACTGGCGGAAATGCGTACTACCCTCTGGCCGGGGCTGCTGCAAGCGGTACAGCATAATGCGAATAGACAGAAATCACGGCTGCGTTTCTTTGAGCACGGGCTCAGATTTTACGCGCAGGATGGTGGCACCATAAACCAGGACGTGATGCTTGCCGGCGTTGTCACCGGCTCACGGCTGCCTGAATACTGGGATGGTAAAAGTGAACCCGTGGATTTTTATGATTTAAAGAATGATATTGAAACATTGCTGCAACTAACGGGTGAACCAGGAAAATATATTTTTACCAGTAGTGAGCACCCTGCTTTACACCCCGGGCAGTCAGCAACTATCCAGTATGAAGGCAGGACGGTGGGGTGGCTGGGCCGGATACATCCGCAGCTTGCCAGGACCCGTGATCTGGCAGCGGAGACCTGTCTGTTCGAACTTGAATATGCGGCGGTCAAGACCGCTCAGCTGGCCCGGTTTCAGTCAATTTCACGCTATCCATCGATTCGTCGAGACCTGGCTGTCGTGGTAGATGCCGGTCTCCAGACGGAAGCGCTGCAGGCGGCCGTGAGAGAAGTGGCAGGGGATTTATTGCAGGAGATGGTGGTTTTCGATGTTTACCAGGGAAGAGGTATAGAAAGTGGGCGAAAAAGTATCGCCTTTGGCTTGATTCTACAGGATAATTCGCGCACACTAGCAGAACAAGATATTGAGGCGGTGGTTGCAAATGTGACTGGCCGGCTCGCTAAAAAATTCGGGGCTACATTAAGAGATTAGGATTATGGCACTAACAAAAGCCGACATGGCAGAAAGGCTGTTTGAAGAACTGGGATTGAATAAACGCGAAGCCAAGGAACTGGTTGAACTCTTCTTCGAGGAGATTCGTGTGGCGCTAGAGAATGGACGTCAGGTGAAACTTTCCGGTTTTGGGAATTTCGATCTCCGAGAGAAAAATGAACGTCCGGGACGCAATCCAAAAACCGGTGAAGAAATACCGATATCGGCCCGCCGCGTGGTTACCTTCCGTTCAGGTCAGAAACTCAAGGCGAGGGTAGAAGCGTATGCTGGAAGCGAGCAATAACAACGAACTTCCAGCAATACCGGGTAAGCGTTATTTCACAATCGGTGAGGTAAGTGAGCTTTGTGGCGTGAAGCCGCATGTACTTCGTTATTGGGAGCAGGAGTTCCCGCAATTAAAACCGGTAAAACGCAGAGGCAACCGGCGCTACTATCAGCGTCAGGATGTGTTGATGATCCGGCAGATACGAAGCCTGCTGTATGAGCAGGGCTTCACGATTGGCGGAGCCCGCCAAAAAATGTCCGGCGAGGGAGCCAAGGAAGACATCACCCAGAGTCAGCAGATTGTGCACCAGGTTCGTCTCGAGCTTGAAGACGTTCTGCAATTGCTGAAACGGTAGTCCTGATAAAGACTGCGGGCCTCAATACAGAGATGGTCGGTCTGATTCCCGGATTTCGTTATGCTACTTTCGGACTACATTGATATAATCCTATCTGTTTTTTCAACGGGGCGTAGCGCAGCCTGGTAGCGCACCTGCATGGGGTGCAGGTGGTCGGAGGTTCAAATCCTCTCGCCCCGACCATATATTCAATTACTTATAAAGAATTTTAGAATAATTCCTGTCTAAAATAATCGTGTTGTCTAAAATAACGGCCTGACAGTGTTCACCTGACGCGATTTTATATAGGTTTCCGTCGTCTCC
>JASJGW010000167.1:0-9068 GCA_033791305.1 Gammaproteobacteria bacterium
CCTGTTTCCAGTTGGTGAATTCAACGACAGTTTCAGGATCGGTAGGACCTTTTGTCATCCACATAATTATCCGTATCATTTGCCGGTCCCGGAAGTGATACTTTTGGTAATCAATTTTACCTGCAAAGACAGCCAGTTGCTTCGGCTGCCAGGAAATCTGTTTTAGAAATTTCTTTAGATAGGGATTTGTTTCCGGTTGATTCTTTTCCGGTTTGCGGGCAACAACATTGACTGAGAAAAAGGCATTTGGTCTGCTATCCAGGATTTGTTCGTTTCTTTTTATGTATTCATAAACCTGCTTGTGATGCTTGCCGTAGCGAATACTCGCGCCGAGGACTATCTTGTCGAACAGTTCCAGGTCCACGTTCGACTCATCATCAATAGAGATCAACGTTACCCGGTGGTCCTGCTGTTCGATCACCTGCCTCAATCGCTGGCAGATCTCCCGCGTATGGCCATCAGTCGTTGAATAGATAATCAGAATTTTAGCCATTGCTGGTGCGCAGCTCTATCATTTTCATTGAGTTTTTATTCTCCGAATAATAGGGGACAACCCCTGTTTTTGCTAATTTACCTCAGGTTTGCAGGATGTACTGCACCGATCCTGCCGGTTTATTCGCCAGCTGCAGGTGATTGCTGTAATTGAGCGTGGTGTGCACTGAATTCATAGGGTAGCAGATATTGCAAGACTTCCTTGCTGTCCCTGTTGAGAATTAGATCCAGTCCCTTGTCCGGATAGAGAAAATGTTTCTGCTGTGAATGAACCTGAATGATCTCGGCGGGCACGCCGAAACGGGTCCGTACGATTTCTTCATCCAGGTTGAAGCTTGGCAGGAAGGTTATAATCTTGACCGGCGCCCGGTAGGCAGACGGGAGGTCGTCGGGATGCAGGTGGTACCTGCGTGTACCACCGTCCTGATAGCTGCGTTCCCGCATGGTGGCGAGTGTATCGGGTGCAATTTCCAGCATCAGGATCAGCTTACCCGTGATCGGGCCGGCTGAGTAATGGCTGTAATAGGCCTCCAGGTTGCCTGTCTCGTGCGGTGCGGCGATGATCGCCAGGTCCAGGTCGTCGCCCAGCAGTTCGATGGCCTCGCCGAGGGTAGTCCGCCCGAGCGTGATACCAAACACACGTGTTTCTCCGTCCGGCAGGTTGTCGATCTGCCAGGGCAGGCCCGTCAGGGATTTGTCGCTGTGTTGCTCGTCGCTATTGAAGAACACCAGGCCTGCCGCGACCAGGATAGCGACCAGCAGGGCAATAAAATATTTCATATGTGTCTGTAAAAAGGCATGAAAAGAGGGGTATCCAGTAACCGAATTATTATATATAACGATCCGTATTTCAGTCGTCTATTCTGTAGTTACACAAGATCGGTAAAATATAATCATGTCCTGTATTCGAGGCGGGTTTCACGGTTGCCCGTAAAGGCGCTACTATGGCCCCGGTTGCCGTGTAATCAGCAGTTGACATATGCAGTATACACGGTCGGCAATATGGCTACTCACCAAGGGAGTGTTTGACGATGACAGAAGTGCGCGTAAAGAATGCCCAGCCGGATGTTCCGGATCAGCGTGACTGGATCTACCAGCCTGCGCTCATAGAGCTTGAGGACGCCATCGGTCCGCCAGTTGATCTGCATATCCTCGACCAGAAGAGCGAGGGTGCATGTACCGGTTTCGCACTGGCCGGCGCGATCAACCTTCTGTACCGCTTTGCAGGGCAGAATATCAAGGTCAGTTCACGCATGTTATACGAGATGGCCAAGCGCAATGATGAATGGCCCGGTGAGGACTACGATGGTTCCAGTTTGCGCGGTGCAATTCAGGGCTGGAAGAATATGGGTGTCTGTGCCGAGGAAGAGTGGCCATATCAGATGCGCCGGCAAGGCTGCCTGACGATCGACCGCGCAAAGCAGGCACGCAAAAACCCGGTAGGCGCCTACTACCGCCTCAAGCCGATCGTGAACCACTACCATGCAGCGCTCAATGAGGCGAAGGTTATCGCGGTTTCTGCACGGGTTCACAGGGGTTGGGACAAGCTGAAAGATGGCCGCATCAAACATGTTAAACGCACCGATGGCGGGCATGCCTTCATTATCGTCGGTTACAACAATGAGGGGTTCTGGGTACAGAATTCCTGGGATGAATCCTGGGGTGACGGTGGTGTCGCCTTGTGGAGTTATGAAGACTGGCTGGAAAATGTCATGGATGCCTGGGTCTTTCGACTGGCACTACCCACACCGAAGATTTTCGGCAAGCAGGCGGGAGCGAGTTGGCTTAAGGATAACCAGCAAGGGAAAACGGCAAAGTCTGCGGTCGACCGGGCAAGGATTGCCGGGCATTTCGTGCATATTGACGATGGTGCCTACAAGACCAGCGGGCGGTACTGGAGTACACCGGAAGATGTCGACCAGACTGCCAGGCTGGTCGCCGAAAAGACAAAATACAAGCACTTTCTGATCTATGCCCATGGCGGGCTGAATTCGCCAAAGGATTCGGCACGGCGAATTGCCGCATTGAAAGATGGATTCAAGCGCAACGGGATTTATCCCTTCCATGTTATGTACGACACCGGTATCGCAGAGGAACTGAAGGACATTATTCTGCGCAAGGAGAGCAAAGCGTCTGAACGTGTGGGCGGAATGAGTGACTGGACTGACCGTTTTATCGAGGGCCTGGTGCGCAGGCCGGGAACCTTGCTCTGGGGCGAGATGAAGCAGGATGCCTGTGACGCCTTTGCCGTGAAGGGAGCCGGTACCGATATGGTTACCCGATTTACAAAACATTTTGCGGCCAATAACCGTCGCATCAAGTTGCACCTGGTTGGGCATAGCACGGGGGCGGTTGTCATCGCACACCTGCTGCAGAGACTAAGAAGGCAAGGACTCCGTTTCGCGACCTGTTCATTGATGGCGCCTGCCTGCAGCATCGACCTGTATCATCAGGCATACCTGCCGGTGCTGCAAAAGAAGACCGCACTGACACTGGGAGATCTGCGAATATACAACCTAAGGGACGGACTGGAGCAGGACGACCAGGTGGCGAAGGTTTACCGGAAATCGCTGCTCTACCTGGTATCCAACGCGTTTGAGCGCGATAAGGAAATGCCGTTACTGGGGATGTGGAAATTCAGGGACAAGGTGCAGCATGTGGGTACGCTGCCGGAATTTCTGTATTCCGACGGCTTGCAGGGGCAGCGCACCCGCAGTACTTCGCACGGTGGTTTCGACAATGACATCTATACCATGAACCATATCCTGAAAATGGTTCTGGGCAAGGCGTCGGTGGAACCGTTCACACAAGTAGAGCTTGATTACTGATTATCGGGCGACGCCGGCGACTACGTTCCTGCTTCCCTGTGGTAAATAGTTGTAAATAACATTAAGAATCATAATAGAAAATACTGCACTTACTATGATATGCTTACATTTTTACAGAACATGATAGAAAAATGAGGCGATAATAATGGAAGCAGTTGTTGATGGGAAGACGATCCAGTTGAGTGAGGCTGGCTGGCTGGAAAACCTGGATGAGTGGAGCGAGGCACTGGCGCCCGAGATTGCAAAAAACGAGAAAATAGACGAGCTCACCCAGGAGCACTGGGACGTGATTAACATGGCACGTGAGTATTTCCATGACAATGGAACCGTGTGCGAGCCACGTGCATTCTCCAAGCTGATGAAGAAGCAGTATGGGAAGGACCGCAGTGATCAGAAGTATCTCTATTCACTGTTTCCGACCGGCCTGATCAAATGCGCCAACAAGATCGCTGGTCTGCCGCGTCCCAAGGGTTGTAGCTGAAAGTAAAAAGGGGGGTAGCTGTGAATCGCGAGGATGCTGCCCTGTTGCCCGGTTTGTAACTCACTTGTCACTGGCCCCGGTTAGCCGCCAGTCATGCATCAGCTGCTTGATCTGCATCTGGTAGCACAAAACTAGTATCCATGGTTCAACTCCCCACAGTCTCCGAGGCCGATACCCGTGATGCTTGTGTGGTGACACCGATCGATGACTATGAACTGATTGATTTTGGTGCCGGCCGCAAGCTGGAGCGCTGGGGTGACTATCTGGTGGAGAGCCCGGAACGGTTGGCGGCCGGGTTACCGGCGGAGAAAAACTGGAATGCCGACTGGATCTACGTCACGGATGTCGGGGTTCAGAGCCACTGGGAGCCGACGAGTAGTGGACTGCCGCGTGAGTGGACCGCCTCGGTCGGTGACCAAATCGTGCAGTGTTTGCTCGACCCGTGCGGCGCTGTAGGCCTGAAGGGGCGTGACCTTCCATGTGCCGAGTGGGTTCGCCAGCGTATTGAGGGCTGTTACGATCTCGATGATATCCGTGTGCTGAATCTGTTCGGCGGTAACGGTTTTGTCTCGGCGCAGGCGCTGAAGGCCGGTGCTTCCGTCATTCATGTCGATGCCAGCGAAGCTATGCTGTCACTGGCGCGAGCACATGCCGGCAGCAGTAACATCGAGTACGTGCAGGAAAACGTCATGGACTATGTCGAGGGTCTGCTGCGACGTCAGCTGCGCTTCGACATGATTATCCTGCCGATCCCGCCGGTTGGGCATGGCCCGAAGGGCGAGTTCTGGGACCGGGAGGTCGACATGGCAAAACTTGTCAGGTACCTGCCCCGGCTGATTTCTGATGACTGTCTTGGTGTGTGGCTGTCGACCGACAGCGGCGCGAATACCTGGAAGGCAGAAGGCCTGGGGCAGTTGCTGCGTGCTGCGCTGCCAGGCTGCACCATCGAGCTGCTGCATCTGGGCGTGCTGACAAGGGACAGTCGCATGTTGCCCGCCGGTGTCGCGGCGCTCTGGTATGACGAGACCGAGTTCCTGCAAACTGGCGGCATGCCGCTGATGGCTGCGCAACTCGAAGAACGCCTCGATATCCATATGGTCTCGCTGGGGGCGGCCGAGGAACCGGCGCAGGCGCTGGCCGAATGCTCGCGTGAACAGCAGGACTTCGTTTTGCACTGGGCGAGCATTATCGCACGCACCAGTTCCGGCATGGCGCTGAATTTTGTCTCGTATGTCTGTCCGGCGTTGCACCTGATGGATGCCGACGGTGTTGAGGCCTGGTTGCTGGCCTGCATGGATATTTACGATACAAAAGGCCTGCACCCGGCAGTGCTGGCCTTCAAGGATGCCGAGGGCTTTGCCCGTGAATACAAGGCGCGTTCCACCGGCGTGGCCTTTGCTGATGTGGTCAATGTGCTGGAGGCATTTGTGCAGGGCCTGAATGGCCGGCGTCTGAAGATTGCGTGCGGTGATGTCGCCTGGACGGACACCGAAACCCTGTATCTGCCGGCTATTGCGGGACACTTCGAGGCCCGTGACGACAATTTCACGCTGTACAAGGTCATGGTCGTGCATCAATGGGCGCAGACCTGGTATGGCACGTGGCGTATTGATGTCAGTGAACTGCTGGATCGCTTTTCCGATACCGGCAGGGCGCTGGCCTGTTTTTACGCACTGGAAACACTGCGCCTCGATGCCCGCATAAAAATAGACCTGCCGGGTGTGTACCGGTCGATCGCACAGTTTCGTGCTGCCACAGAGGATGCGGTGGATGCGGCCTGGCAACGGGCCACAGAACGCTTGCAAAGTGCTGATGCAACCGTAGAAGACAGCTTGGCATTGTTGGCCGACATGATCGATGTACCGCTACCGGAGCAGGTAATTTATCAGGGTGTGATGCAGCCGACTGCTGTCGAAAAAGTACGCGCTGCCCGTATTGAGGCTGACAAGCAGTCTTTTCGCATGCACCTGCTGCGTATGCAGGAAGGACTTGAGCCTGCAGAGGAAGATGCTGAAGAGCCGGACGTAAATGAGGATGGTGAAGTGCGCCTGCCCTTTGAGTTGCACATCATCGAATCGGATGGGGCCAGTGATGGCATGGTTTTCGAGCTGGAACTTGATGGCAAGCCAATTGCACCACCGGATAATGTAAAGGGCACCATGGCATCAATCTTTCAGGATCTTGGTGCTATCCCGGAAGAGTATCTCTACGCTGCCGGTGACGGTGTCTACCATGCGGAAGCCATCGAGGAACGCAGCGTCGAGGACGTGTGGAAAGGTACCTATCATGAAGAGGGTGCCTTTCTGTATAACGAATGGGACTATGAACGCCAGAACTACCGCAAGAACTGGACGGTGTTGCGCGAGCTGGACATTGACCCGCTGGAGGATGGTTTTGTCAGTGACACCCTGGACAAGTACCACGGCCTGACTGCAAGTTTGCGGCGCACCTTCGAGGCCTTGCGTGGCGAAGACAAGTTACTCAAGAAACAACCCTATGGTGAGAATGTCGATATCGATGCACTGGTTGAGGCCTATGCGGATGCGACCATGGGCCTGGAGATGTCTGACCGCCTGTTTACCAAGAAACACAAACTGGAACGCGATATTGCCGTGATGTTTATGGTGGATATGAGCGGTTCCACCAAGGGCTGGATAAATGATGCCGAGCGTGAATCACTGGTATTGTTGTGTGAGTCACTGGAAACACTGGGCGATCGTTATGCCATTTATGGCTTTTCCGGTATGACGCGCAAACGTTGTGAGGTCTATCGCGTGAAGCGTTTTGACGAGGTCTATAATGACACGGTGCGCGGTCGTATCAGCGGCATCCGTCCAAAGGACTACACGCGCATGGGTGTGACCATTCGACACCTGTGTTATTTGCTCAACGAGGTGGAGGCGCGCACAAAACTGTTGATCACACTGTCTGATGGCAAGCCCGATGACTATGATACCTATCGGGGTGCCTACGGTATCGAGGATACGCGCCAGGCATTGATCGAGGCCAGGCGCAGTGGCATTCATTCTTTTTGTATCACCATTGATACCGAGGCCCGTGATTATCTGCCGCACATGTACGGGGCCGCAAACTACACGGTGATCGACGAGGTTCGCAAGTTGCCACTGAAAGTGTCGGATATTTATCGGCGGTTAACTGCGTGAGATACACACCGATCCATTTTAACGGTTACTTCCTGGTCGCGGAATTCACGAAATGCATAACCTTGTCCTGAATCGCCCGGGCCCAGTCAGGTTGGGGCAGATTCCACCCGATGAACATGCCGATCAACAGGGTAATAATGGTGCTCATGCGAGTATAGCCTCCTCAGCGAATGTCATAGCTTCCGCAGTCACCTGACTGCGAAATTCCCGGGGCAGTATAGCTTGTTCGGAAATAACATGGCCGGATCGGGCGATTTCAGGCACGGATCACTCAAGCAATTTTTGTAACAGTGCCTTCCTGCATGTGTTTGTGCTTGCCGCTTGTCAGTGGTCTGTCATGCTACTATGCTGTGTCACCCGGTGACACAAGGATTTTCCGGAGGCCCTCTGTTTCAACAGGCAACCCGATTTGTCGAGCATATTGCCAGTGTTCCTGTGCTGGTAGTGCTGACGTTGTTTGCGGTTCTCTTTCCGGTCGTGCTGTTCCCTGCGCACGGGGTCGGCGACCCTGGGCCTCTCGACTTGTATTTCTTCTATAGTCCTGATCAGGCCTACGAACATCTGGCTGCGCTTGGTGCGGAAGGGCGCAGTGCCTATATCGGCATGGTCTTGACCTCGGACCTGGTCTTTCCGGTTATTTATTCAATGGCGCTGTCTGTAGCACTCATGCTGGTCCTGCGTAAACTGCTGCCACCGACCAGCCGGTTCCGGTCTCTGTGCCTGTTTCCCTTCCTGACAGTAATCGCCGACGGGTGCGAAAATCTGGGTCTGGCCGTGGCCACGCGTGCCTTTCCGGAGCGGGCTGACGCAATTGTTCGTACCGCCAGTTCTTTTACATCACTGAAGTGGATGCTTATCGCATTGACGCTACTGGTGCTGCTGGTTGCAGTCACTTTCTTGATTTTCAGGGACATGCGTGGCCGGTGACAAGCCGCCTGCGGAACAACCCCGCTGCGTGTGTATCGCCGGTGAAATACAGCGCACCTCCCGGCCCGATGGCAATGCCGACAGGCCGCGCCAGCCCCATCAGTGCGTTGCGGGCCGGGAAGGTGGCGACCATGCATAGTTCGGCAAGCAGTATCAGGTCAAACGGGCGTACGGGGTAAGGGTAGCGGATACTGGCAGATATCATTTCAGCGCATTACCTTTAGTGCTATATAGGGCACTATGTTGAAGATAAATATTGCTATTTTGTAATTTCCCAGATATTGAAAGTAGTAAGGTGGCAAATCGTCCTGATTGAGTCCAAACAGCCTGCTGTGAATACTGGAAACAGGCCCTCTCATTAGTATCAGCGCAATCGTTGTGAGCGCGAGCACGCCGATATTAATCACAGCGCACCAACCAAGAAAGGTGGTGAGGGTGTCGATTGTAATCATGATTAAATCCTCATACTACACTGGCAATCAAGGATCGGAGTGTGGCTGCGCCGGTTGGCGAGAACAGCCAAACGAATGCACCACCGTTCAGCAAAACCGTTGTCCGGAAAATTAACTGGAAAGATCGTTTCCTGGACTTGTGGCGCAACTTTTGTTGAGCAACGAGTGCCCCTGGCCAGCCACCAGCTAGTGATAGCAAGTGCAGGGTGCTCTCCTGGGTTCGCCGGGTTCCTTTTCTGGCTGCCGATTTGTCTACTGCATATATTGAGAAAGTGGCCAGGCTGGCAACCATGTAAATACCGAGGACAACAGGGGGGATTTTGGCTGTAAGAACAGCCGCACAGACTATGACAAGAAAGAAAGCAGCGCTGATAATCAACAGCGAACCAGTAATATGTTTTCTCTTTTGTGGAAGCCGATCGCCGGCCAATGTGGCCTTTTCAGCACAGGGTCGGCCTTGCCTGTCGGTAGACAAGGTGTAGGTTATCACTTGATTGATCTTCGGGCGCCGATTGCGGTTGCTGAATGCCTTGACATGAACGAAGACTCGTTTGCCACCGTCACCAGGCGTGATAAAGCCAAAACCCTTCTCGTCGTTCCATGACGTTATTTTTCCTTTAGTGTGCATTGTGCTTGTCTTTTTGGGCTGCCTGACGATGGGTTAAGACACGTGCTTTTTCGGTGCGTCGCCTCTTGAGCTATCTGTGAGGCTCACGACTCTTGC
>JASJGW010000168.1:0-5125 GCA_033791305.1 Gammaproteobacteria bacterium
GTCATTGCCTCGCGCCTCTCCATTCAGCCCGAATCCCTGTCGCGCATCCTGCGTAACCTGCAGCTCGAAGGACATATCACAGTCGAAGATAACCTGATTCATATCAAGGACATCAGTACGCTGGGCTAAATCTGTTACGAAAGCATATATATTGATATGGATCAACGACAATCCTTGCGACCGGACTTATAAGTATCGGATGAATACGAGTGCCGCCCGGCAAACGACCGGCTGTCAGCATCCCGGCTGGAAAGACCACTGGGAGCAGCCGTATGCTGGAAAAATCTCCGCCGAGGTTAGCTGGTACCAGTCACACCCGCAGCATTCGCTCTCGCTGATCGGCGATACCGGCTTCGGCACGGCGGCCTGCAACAGCTTGTCTACTGCAGGCTCTGCCGCAGCGGCTGAACCTGGCCCTGTAAAAAAAACCCGAGAAAACACAATGAATCCAGCGAACATCATCTCCTTGATAACAATACTCATGCTTGGCCTGTTGCTGGTAATATTTATTGTATGGCTAATAGTCGCCATTATTTTTAATACCCGTGCCGGCATGCAGTACCGGCAGGGACTGGCGGACCAGCTTGAGCGGCTGCGGCTTGGCAAGATGCTCGCGGCACTGGGCATCGATGCAGACGGCTATCTGTCCAGTGAACGCGCCATCGATATCCGGGAACAAATGGAGCGCTGCAATACCTGCGCCAATACCGATGAATGCGACACCCGGTTGGCCGCAGGGCCCGTGTATGCCGGCAGTATCGACTACTGTAACAATGAGGCCTCATTGCAGAAAATCGCCGAGCGGCTGAAAGATTAGCTCATTAAAGGGGTTAGTGACAAAATTCAACCATTCTCATTTGTCACCAACCCCTTTATTCTTTTTCAAGAAAATTTAGGCACATACTAATACACTGGAGGATTGAATGCTGACCATCACAGAACTGAATGAACAAAATCATCGTATTACCGAACTCTCGAACGTACTGAGCTATCTGTTCAAGGACAGGTCGATGTGTGACACGGGGTCCTGCTGTGATCTTTTCTATAGTTATGTCGACCTGCTCAAGAAGCACATAGAAGTGGTTGACAGGGAGATGTGCAGCGACCTGCTGAGAAGTCCCGACAAGAAGATCAACAATGTCGCCAAAAACTTCATGTCGGGATCGGTTGAAATCAAGAGAATCCTGAAAACATTTACAAAACGCTGGTGCCCGACGAAGAAAAAAGACACCCTGCACATTAATGAACATGCCCGGTTTCTGCAGGATACAGAACAGCTGTTCGAAATGGTGCTGCAACGCATACTCGATGAAACCGAGCACCTCTACCCACTGGTCCGCAGTCTGAACAAATAATCAGCCAGGCAATAATAAAAAGGTCGGAGGGTGTGTCATCCACCTACGCCATCGGCGATGTCCAGGGCTGCTTCGATGACCTGCTGAGGCTATTGGATAAACTTGACTTCGATCCGGGCGTCGACCGTCTCTGGTTTACCGGGGACCTCGTCAACAAGGGCCCCAACTCACTGGAACTGTTGCGCTTCGTGCGTGGACTTGGCGGCGCCGCCATCAGCGTACTCGGTAACCATGACCTGCATCTTCTGGCCGTGGCTGCCGGGGCGGTCAAGATCCGCAAGAAGGACACTATCACCGAGATCCTTGATGCCCCCGACTGCGAGGAGCTGCTGTTCTGGCTGCGCCACCAACCGGTCCTGCATCACAGCGAGACCCTTGGTTTCACCATGATCCATGCCGGGCTCCCGCCCCAGTGGGATCTGGAGAAAGCCCGGCAATGCGCCCGCGAGCTGGAGACCGTGCTGCAAAACTTCAATTACGAGGACCTGTTCACACACCTTCCGGGAGACGGCCCCCTGCGCTGGCGGGAAGACCTGAAGGGCTGGGGACGCCTGCGTTTCATCACCAACTGCTTCACCCAGCTGCGCTGGTGCGACCCCAGCGGCCGTATCGATCTGCCGGGGAAAAATCGAGGGGCCGCGGCGAAGAAAAAACGTGCCCGGCCCTGGTTCGAGATCCCGCACCGTGCCAGCAAACCGCTGCAGATACTCTTCGGACACTGGGCGAAGCTCGTGATCGCTCCGACAGACAGAGGAGCCGCGGGCGTGATTCCCCTGGACACAGGCTGTGCCAACCATGGTCAGTTCACCGCATTTCGACTCGAAGACCGGCGCCACATCAGGCTAAAGTGCAAAAACAAGGCCGTGCCATGGAAAAGTCTCACGTCGCCTGACGGCTACACCCGGGAAGGCCCGGATGGCACCTTTCCAAAATGAAGAACACATGAAAAGAATCACTTGGATTTGTGCTGTGGGGTTTGTTGCCGCACTGCTGGGCCTGGTCACCGTCGCGTCAGTGGCGGCGGACGAAATCCGGGTGGCCATCGCCAGCAATTTCGCCAACACTCTCCGGGAGATTGCCGGGCGCTTCGAGCAACAAAGCGGACACAGGGTCACCCTGGCGTCCGGCTCCACCGGCATGCACTACGCCCAGATCAAGAACGGCGCGCCCTTTGATGCCTTCTTCGCCGCCGATATGAAGCGGCCCAGGCTCCTTGAAGAGGCAGGCGCGACGCTAGCGGACAGCCGTTTTACCTATGCCGTCGGCAAGCTGATCCTGTGGAGCCCCAATGCAGATTACGTGGACCCGGCAGGCGAGTTGCTCGAACAGGGTGATTTCCGCCACCTGGCGCTGGCGAACCCAAAGCTCGCACCCTACGGCCGGGCGGCCCGGGAAGTACTGGAGCAACGCCATCAGTGGCAGGACCTGCAAGGCAGGATGGTGCGCGGCGAGAACATCGGCCAGACCTTCCAGTTCGTCAAGAGCGGTAACGCCGAGCTCGGCTTCGTCGCCTGGTCCCAGATCAAGCGGCCCGGCCAGCCGCTGGCAGGATCCTGGTGGGAGATCCCGGCAGCGCTTTACTCCCCTATTGAGCAACAGGCGGTCTTGTTGAAAGACAATTCGGTGGCTCGTGATTTTCTGGCCTTTGTCCGCGGAACAGAGGCACTTAAGATCATCGGGGCTTACGGCTACGGGACGCCCTGATGATCAGTGTTGCAGACCTGGTCGCACTGCGCGTGACCTTGCAGCTGGCGGGGCTCACTACCCTTATCCTGCTCGTACTCGGCACGCCGCTGGCCTGGTGGCTCGCACGCAGCCGCTGGCGCTTCAAGTTCCTGGTGGAGGCGGTGGTGGCGCTGCCGTTGGTGTTGCCCCCGACGGTGCTCGGTTTCTATTTGCTGGTGGCCCTCGGCCCCCACGGGCCGGTGGGCGGTCTGCTGGAAGCATTGGGCGGGCGTCCGCTCGCTTTCACCTTCGCCGGTCTGGTGGTGGGCTCGGTCATCTATTCCCTGCCCTTCGTGGTTCAGCCCTTGCAGGGGGCCTTCACCAGCCTGGGCCGTCGGCCACTGGAAGTGGCGGCCACCTTGCGTGCGTCGCCATTCGACCGCTTTTTCACCGTTGCCGTGCCACTGGCCCGTCCGGGCTTTCTCACAGCCACGGTGCTTGGCTTCGCCCATACGGTCGGTGAGTTCGGCGTGGTACTGATGATCGGTGGAAACATTCCCGGCCGGACCCAGGTGTTGTCCATCGCCATCTATGATCACGTGGAGTCCCTGGAGTACAGCCATGCTCACATACTGTCCGGCGGTCTGCTCATGATTTCCTTCCTGTTGCTGATAACGGTCTATGCCCTGAACCGTCGCTTCACCATGGTAAAACCATGACCATCGAGACCCGTTTCCACCTCGAACGGGGCGGATTTGTCCTGGATGTGGATGTGACCTTTCCTGCCCGAGGGGCAACCGCCTTCTTTGGTCCCTCGGGATGCGGCAAGACCACGCTGCTGCGGGCTATCGCGGGACTGGTGCGGGATCCGAACGGGTTTTGCCGGGTGGGTGACGCACTCTGGCAGGCCGGCAGCCACTTCCTGCCACCGCATCGCCGGCCCCTCGGCTTTGTGTTTCAGGAGGCGAGCCTGTTTCCACATCTATCGGTGCAGGGCAATCTGGAATATGGACTCAAGCGCGTGCCCAGGCAGCAACGCCGGGTGACCCTGAATGAGGCGGTGGAATTGCTGGGCGTAGAAAGCCTGCTGACACGCCGGCCGCACGGACTGTCCGGGGGTGAACGCCAACGTGTTGCGATCGCCCGGGCCCTGCTCACCAGTCCGCGTCTGTTGATCATGGATGAGCCGCTGGCCGCGCTGGACCGGGCGAGCAAACGCGAGATCCTGCCGTATCTGGAGCGACTGCATAATGAGCTTGCCATGCCCGTGTTGTATGTCAGTCACGCGCCCGATGAGGTCGCCAGGCTCGCCGACCACCTGGTGCTACTCGACAGCGGGCAGGTGCGCGCCGCCGGACCTATTGGCGAATTGCTCACACGCCTCGACCTGCCCAGGGAACAAGGCACCGAGGCCGAAGCCATCATCGAGGCGCGGATCGCCGGTCATGACGAGACCTATCACTTGAGCCACCTCGATTTTGCCGGTGGCCGTTTCAGCGTCGCCCACAACGCGCTGCCAATCGGCCACAACGCCAGGCTGCGCGTACTGGCACGTGATGTGAGTATCACCTTGCAACCCCAGACCGGCACGAGCATTCTCAACATCTTTCCTGCCACCATCGATGATCTCGCGGAGGAAGGTCCGGCGCAGATGCTGGTGCGCCTCGACATCGCGGGCGTACCGGTGCTGGCCCGCATCACCCGCAAATCGGCAAGTGCACTTGCGCTCACACCCGGTAAACAGGTCTATGCTCAGGTAAAAGCCGTCGCACTGCTGGAGTGATACAGTGCCCCTCATGCGGTCTTCATCACGCTCAACAAAGACGGCCTGCCACCGGGGACTCCGGATCATTATCGACATTATCATGGCTACTGGCGCGATTTCACCGTAATCATGATTTTACTGAAATTGAAACTCAATTATTGCGGATCACAGCCGTTTCGAATTGTTTACCGTCATGATACGAAGCGCGTGAGTATTGTGCGCGTCTGGCGTAGTGAACGACTGCTGCATCTCGATCCGGATTCAAAGACCTCATAGCCTGCCAGGTGACAGGCAGATATCCCTGCGGGAGTTTTGCGGGGATCAGTTGTGTATGCTCCTT
>JASJGW010000169.1:0-8090 GCA_033791305.1 Gammaproteobacteria bacterium
ACATTCCACCGGTAAAAGCTGACGCCACAATGTGGGTCAGTAGAGTGAAGCCAGTTGGCCTGGCTGGTATTTGTATGCGCAGAACGCTTCGTAGCGGCATTCGTCTGCATGGTTTCTTATCCAGTATTATTGATGATTTTCCAGTGTTGCTGGTAATCCATTGCCGGGAGATTGCGGTCTCGGTATATTGTACCGAGGTATAATCTTTGCGGTACGGTAACCGGGCCTGAACGATTTCAATGCTTGAAATACAGACTGTTCCTGCCGTAAGGTCATATAGCTTTTGCACAATAATGTCCATGAGTCTGTACTGATTATATGACTGTAAAATCATTCTCACGTATGTTGTACGTTGGATGTCTGCTGGCACTGTTTCCTGTTTCAGTGTGGGCATCAACCGACGGTTTGCCTTCGCTGGTGCGGGATATCGGCCTGTGTATTGTATTCGCAGGCCTGCTTGCTATTGTATTTGTGCGCTTTAACATCCCCGAGATTGCCGCTTATCTGGTTGCGGGTGTAGTGGTTGGCCCGATCGGTACAGCAATAGTGACAGACCCGGGTAATATCGAGACCATTTCGGAGCTGGGTTTGATTCTGCTGCTCTATTTGATTGGTCTGGAGATTGATGTTCGCAAACTGCTTGCCAGTGGTCGAATTCTGGTGGTATCCGGGCTGCTCCAATATCCGTTATGTGTCGCGTTTGGTATTGCCGTTACCAAGTTGCTCATGTTTGCGGGCGTAGGGGAGGAACTGCTGTCCGGCAGTTATGCGCCTTTATATATAGGTTTTGTCATTGCAGCCTCATCGACTTTGCTGGTGGTGAAACTTTTTCAGGAAACTTTTCAGCTGGACACCGAGGCCGGACGCATAGCCCTTGGTCTGCTGATCTTTCAGGATATCTGGGCGATAGGCGTGATTGCGGTGCAGCCCAACTTCAGTTCACCTGAGCTTGTCCCGATCCTGCTATCGTTCCTCGGGATAGCGGTGCTGGTGGTGCTTGCAATGTTTATCGCCAAGTTCAATATCCCCATCGGATTTAACTGGGTTGCCAAGAAACCCGAGGTGGTGTTCGCTGCTGCGATATCCTGGTGCTTTCTGATAGTGCTGCTGGGCGTTTATCTCGATGTGCTGACAAGCCAGCTTTTCGACTTTGATTTACATATGAGTGTTGGTGCTGAAATGGGCGCGCTTATTGCCGGTGCAACGATTGCCAGCCTGCCATACAGTACTGAAATTATTGGCAAGGTAAGCGTTGTCAGGGATTTCTTCGTAACCTTGTTTTTTGTTGGTCTGGGTATGAGTATCCCGATGCCGGATGGCATCAACGTGCTGATACTTGCGGGGTTATTTGCGGTTATTGCAGTACTGGCCCGTCATGTCATATTTTTTCCACTGCTTTATTTCACGGGCCTTGATCGCCGTAATTCCATGGTGACTTCGATACGTCTTGGCCAGATATCCGAGTTCAGCCTGGTAATCTGCTTTATCGGGATGCAACTGGGTCATATAACAGGTGGTCTTAACAGCGCTGTTATTTTCGCCTTCGTTATTACTGCCCTGTTGACTCCGCTCATGTATAACAGGGCAGATTCAATTCATGACAGCTTGTCGGGCCTGCTTGGGAAGTTGGGGTTCAGGGAGCCACTGCAAACAAAGGCAGGAGAGGATGAGTCCTACAGTCTGGCGCTGCTCGGCTTTCATCGGACGGCCTCATCTCTGTTGCATGAAATCGGCAGAAATCGTCCTGAACTTCTGCCAAAGACACTGGTGGTGGACTTCAACGTAAATATTCATGCAAAGATTTCTGAGTTAGGGGTATCTGTAAAATACGGGGACCTGTGTAGTGCGGAAACTTTGCATCACCTGGGTGTCGATAAGGCAAAGGTAGTGGTGTGCACCATTCCTGACGACGTTTTGAAAGGGACCACCAACCGCAAGATCGTCAGGGATGTACGTCATGTCAACCCGAATGCGGTGATCATAGCGAACGCTATTGAGTTACCCGAGAGTCGCGCCTTGTATGAAGCCGGGGCGGATTATGTGTTTTTGCAGCGTGTGGAAACGGCCAGGGCCGTGGAAAACGCGGTTGAGAAGGCGCTAGTTGGTGAAATCGCAGAATATCGTTCATCGGTCGAGGCCTTGTATGGTGAATGGCACAGGCGTGAAGAGGTTATGTAACTACTGTCTGAAAGGTGCGGCCAGTGGTTCGCCGATGAATACACCCTGACCGGGCCATTCAACACTTTTCCAGTATGCCTCCAGCAAGGTTTCACCGTTCAGGTAACGGTCGATCACTATATTTGGCCGCGGGAACTTCTGTACAAATGCGCAGGGTTCTACCACGGTACCGTAGCTGCCGGTCGCGCCGGCAGACAGCCAGCGCAGGCTACTCATCTGTTTACTCCCGGTTAGTTTCCCGCCAGCGGATGTCAGGTGGTCTGCAAGTGCACCAGGCAGGTATCTGTCTGTGTCTATGCCGCCGACAGACACCAGGCCGGTGAAATAAAACATGATGTCAGTTCGATGCTTCAGGGTATCACTACTGATGGTTTTTACCCTGAAACGATCGGATTGCATAATCTTTATGCCAGGATAGAAACGCGCGCGCACATTTCTGGCCTTGTCGGATGTGCTCAGGAGATAGGCGGTGCCAACAGGATGTGTGTCATCGGCGGCAACACCCCGGTCAATCAGTTCCTTTACGGATTCGAGGTCCTCGCCAGCCAGCATGATTGTCGGACGCCAGTTGAGATCAGTAAACGGCTGTGTGCTGCTGCTATCAAAATACGGGCTTGTTCGAGTGGGCTTGCAGCCCATGGCGCAAAAGTCGCCATCAAAGCCGGCAGCAAATGCAGTGGTGATTGACATACATCCTACCCTGTAGGGGGCGGCCCATGTTAGCGCGTAGGCCTGTACAGCAGCAGGTGTTTGCCTGTCGACTGCTGCCTTGAGTGCCCTGAATGCGTGCGGTTGCATGACGTTATTTCCCGGTTTGAAACTCACGTGGATAACGTTACTGGCAGGAATGCCACGTTTGACGATGTAATATTTTCCTATCTGCCTGCTCAGGGGGTCTGCATCGTTAATGATGACCGCCAGCTGTGCCGGACCCAGTACAGAGCCTGTTTCACTTTTCCTTGCATTGGTTTCTGTGGCTGTATCGCAGGCGGCAAGCAACCCGGATACCAGTAACAGCAGGATTGTTAATGCATGATAACGGGCAGTCGATCGCGTGTGAGCATGACGGACAGTGATGGATAATGAGTCCATGTCACGTTGTTTTTCGGTGTTCAGCCGGTGTTTTTCCAGTCCAGCGCTTGAAGGCACGCGTGAAGTTGCTGGGTTCTGAAAATCCAAGCAGGTAGGTGATTTCACCAAGCGTGCGATGTGTTTCCCTGATATAGTGCAGCGCCAGTTCCTGACGGGTGGTTTCCAGCAAGGTTTTAAAGTTGGTTTCTTCTTTATTCAGCATGCGTTGCAGGCTGCGCAGGCTGATATGCAGGGATTCTGCGATAGTTTCCTGGTTTGGTGTGCCATCATGCAGTTGCTCAATAATCCTGGATCGCACTTGCATGGTGATGGTGTCGCGATCAAAGCGTGCCAGGTAATCGATAACGGCCTGGTCATTGATGCGGGCAAGTTCAGGGTTTGCATTGCTTAATCTCGCATCAACCAGTTGTTTGCTGAAGCACAGTGAATATTTGCTGGCATCGTATTTAACAGGGCAGCGGAAGAAGGCAGCTACTTTTTCGGCGCAATCCGGTTTGGGTCGCTTGAGCGTTACCTGTGAGGGACTGATCTGGTCGCCAGCTGTTATGCGGCACATATGCAGGAAACCTGCTATGCCGGCATCGAGTGTTGCGTAAACAGTATTATCGATATCTGTCGGTAGCTGTAATATCAGTTCCACTCCAGCCCCGTTATCTTCCAGGTGTATATTCGCGGCAGTGGAGATCAGGCGTGAGAATCGGATCAGGCGGTTCAATGCATCCCTGAGTGTGTCGCTGGCCAGCCAGGAAAAACCAAGCCCGTGCAGGGCGGCTGGCTGTAACTGCTTTCCGGCAACAAAGCCAAAGCATGGGTCACCTGTTGATTCCACTGACAGTCGCCATAGCTGCTGCATGCGTACTAACGGGTAGCGCGTACCATCATTCGCGGCCTGGCCGAGATCAATACCCGCAGTCCTGAAGAGGGGTGCAGGGTCGCAGTTATAGCTTTGCAGGGTTTGTGCGATCAGTGCAGCAACGCTGCCCAGGGTTGTATATTCTGTGTTTGTCATGCGCTGTTTTTGCACATCAATCCATTCATGAGCTTCAATAATAGCAGCCTGTCGCTACGGTACCAGCTGCCCACCGTGCCATACGCCTGCCGGAAGGCAGATTGGCCCGGTTTCAGGCCCTGTTCCAGTGCAGCGTTATATGTTATACAGAGGGGCTCTGTAGTAAATTTAAGCTAATGAACCGGCTTCTTATACAATGAAAGACGCTTGATGAATACCGAAAACCTCATCGCCTGTCACGAGTGTGATTTGTTGCACCGTATCCCTGCACATGAGGGGCGGCGCTGTGTTTCCCGCTGCCGACGCTGTAATGCCACTCTCCACACCAGTGTTGAGAACAGTATTGATCGCACCCTGGCCCTGACGCTTGCGGGCATGGTCCTGTTCATCGTGGCCAACTCATTCCCGTTTCTTGCCTTCAAATTGCAGGGACAGGAAACACAGGCAACGCTCATCTCCGGCGTGCTTGATCTTTATAACCAGGGCAAGTGGGAAATAGCCATACTGGTCCTGTTGACCACGATTGTGGTGCCGCTGCTCCAGTTGCTGATCCAGCTGTATGTATTCCTGCCGCTTAAGTTCAACCGTACCCCATGGAATTTGGCGGCGGTGTTTCGACTGGCGCAGAGTCTGTCACCCTGGAGCATGATGGAGGTCTTTCTCATCGGGATTATTGTTTCGGTCGTGAAGCTGGTCGGCATGGCACAGATTATTCCCGGGCTTGCACTGTGGTCATTCGCGCTGTTGATTGTGACCCTGGCAGCGGCGGCGGCAAACCTGGACTCGCGGGTTGTCTGGGACCGGGTGGAATACGTACGATGACAGATAAACTGATGACAGCAGCGGATGCCGGGCTGCTTAGCTGCCACAATTGCAGCCTGTTGAGCAAGGCAGGCTCCGGGCAGCATGCAGACTTGATTTGCCCCCGGTGTGATGCTGTCCTGCATAAACGCAAGCCCAACAGTATTGCGCGCACCTGGGCCTTCGTGATTGCCGCGTTTATTTGTTACATTCCGGCCAATTTATTGCCCATGACAGTGGTGACCTCGCTGGGGAATGTCGAATCAGATACTATCATGAGTGGTGTCATCTATTTTATGCAGCATGGTGAATGGCCGATCGGACTGGTGATATTGATTGCCAGTGTTGTGGTGCCCCTGACAAAATTGTTCATCCTTATCTACCTGCTGATCTCCTTGCAGCGGAAATCGCAGTGGCGACCGGCAGAACGTACCCGTCTGTATCGAATCACCGAAGCGATCGGTCGTTGGTCCATGACGGATATCTATGTGGTGACGGTTATGGTGGCACTGGTGCATCTGGGTAATTTGGCAACTATTGAGGCGGGAGTCGGTGCAATATTCTTTGGCGCGGTGGTGGTGCTGACCATCATTGCTGCCTTGACCTTCGATCCCCGGGAGATCTGGGACAACATGGAGTCATCCAAATGACAGACAAGACAGCCGGCCAAATGCCGGAAAACGATATACCCGAAGCGGTTGTCAAACCACGCAGTGGTATATCCATCGTCTGGATCATCCCCATCGTTGCGTTAGTGATCGGAGGCTGGGTGGCCTACAAATCGTTTTCCGAGATTGGGCCGACAATCCTTATTACTTTCGAGGATGCCGAGGGACTCGTGGCGGGCAAGACCAAGATCAAGTACAAGGACGTCGAGGTTGGCCTGGTGAAGTCGATTGATATTGGGGAAAACCTGAAGCACGTACTGGTGACAGTGCAAATGGAAAAAAACGCCAGGCAATACCTGACGGAGAAGACCCGTTTTTGGGTGGTCAAGGCCCGTATCAGTGCCGGTACTGTTTCCGGACTGGGCACCCTGCTGGGCGGGGCCTACATCGGCATGGATCCGGTTAACGGGGGCCAGTTAGTAAAGAACTTCACTGGCCTGGAGTTGGAGCCGGTGGTCACCACCGACCAGCCGGGACAGCACTTCCAGTTAAAGGCAAGCCGGCGCGGTTCACTGGATGTGGGCGCACCCATCTATTTTCGCCAGATCCAGGTGGGAGAGGTTGTCAGTTACCAGCTGTCCGAGGATGCTGAAACGATCGACTTCCAGATATTTATCAATGAGCCTCATCATCAAAAGGTCACGGAAAATACCCGTTTCTGGAATGCCAGCGGCCTTGATGTGTCCTTATCTGCAGCCGGTTTCAAGGTGGATATGGAGTCTGCAGTCACCCTGTTGACCGGTGGGCTCGCCTTCGAGGTTCCTCCGGATACCCCGCCAGGGGATGTGGCACAAGAGAACAGGGTCTTCACGCTTTACGACAATCGTGAGGCGGCCCATCAGCCGGAAATCACCTTGAGAAAGAAATTTCTGCTCTATTTTGACGGGACGGTGCGTGGACTGGCGCCAAATGCACCCGTTGAGTTCCGGGGGATTAACATGGGCAGGGTTGTTTCTGTGGACCTGGAATTCGATCTCGACCGCGAAGAGTTCCATATTCCGGTGCTCATTGAGCTTGAACCGGAGCGACTTAATACGAAGACTGTTGAACTTACCGAGACAGAACAAAGAGAAATCATGGAGGAACTTGTTGAGCGTGGCTTAAGGGCACAGTTAAAGACGGGCAATCTCCTCACCGGTAGTCTCTTTGTGGACCTGGAATTTTATCCTGATGCAGAAAAAGAGGAGATACGGGATGTAAAAGGCACCCGGGTGATTCCCACGGTACCTACCTCTATTGAGGCGATTACCAAGAAAGTCAACGCGATACTTGACAAGGTGAAAGAATTTCCGTTCGAGAAGATCGGTGCCGACATGGACAAGACCCTGGCCAACCTGGACAACACGCTGATTCAGGCGGAAGGGACGTTGAAGACAATCGAAAATATGTTTGCGGACAATTCGGTGATCTCACAGGAACTACAGACAGCACTGCGCGAACTGGCAGATGCGGCACGCTCGTTGCGTATCTTGTCAGATTATATTGAACGTCACCCGGAGGCCTTGCTGCGGGGCAAGGAAGGACAATGATGGGAAACAAGTCTCGGTGGAGCAGTGGCATTGCAGCATTACTGACGGTGTTGTTACTGGCAGGCTGCGCAGGTCAATCGCCACGCGTTGATTTTTATGTCCTCAGTGCAGCGGCAGGATCTGCGGAGGATGCCAGCGTGGTTGACAGCTGCAGCAGCCAGGGCATCAGTGTCGGGCCAATCAGCTGGCCACAGTATCTGGATCAGCCCCGCATCATTACGCGGGCCGGGCAGAACAGGCTGGAGGCGAATGAATTCAATCGCTGGGGCGGCTCCCTGGAAGACGATTTCTCCCGAACTGTCATAAGAAATCTATCGGTCCTGTTACGGTCCGAACTTGTTATGAACAATCGCCGCAGTGGACGCTTCACGCCGGTGTACCGGGTGGAAATGGATGTCCAGCAGTTTGACGGGCAACTGGGTGGGGATGTCATTCTGGAAGTGAAGTGGGGCATTATTGCAGAAACATCCGGCGAACTTGTGAGGGTAAAGACATCGACCATTCAGAAAAGCACGTCCGGTTCAGACTATGATGCCCTGGTGAATGCATCAAGTAAGGCCGTTGCCCAACTGAGCGAAGAGATTGCTGCACAACTTGTGCAGGTCTGCGCCGCTACGCCATGATTCCGGTGCGGTGATTTGCCAGGGGTAGCACCGACCGGTTTCAGTCGACATTGCGCCGGTTGTTGACAAAATCAACCATGCGCTGCGTGGATTTGAGCGCCCGGATGCGAATGTCTTCGGCTACCTGGATTTCATTACGACCGGTTTTCAGCACCTCCGCAAGATTGCGCAGGTGGTTCATTGCCATCCA
>JASJGW010000170.1:0-4737 GCA_033791305.1 Gammaproteobacteria bacterium
CTTTGAGTTTGGCCGACTGTAAGGCATGAATACCAGCGGCTCCTTCCGGGACCGTTTTTGACAGGTGTTGTTTGAGCGCTGTCTTATCTGACCCGGTACAGGGTATTTTCCTTACCCCTGCGACCAGAACGGTAAGTCAGCTCATTGTCCGTCACTGACAAGATTTCATCCGTTTCTGCCTTGTCTTCCTGCAGCAGTACAAGGTTACTCTTGAGATATTCCCAGGTAATCCGGTTACCCTCCAGTTTCCATACCCCTGAGTATTGCCAGGCGGGTTCGTTGTTGATCGCAAGTGAACCCGAGAAGCTGGCATCAGCATTAATGACAAAAACAGTGTCGATGTTTCCCCGTTCCGGATGAGCCTCTGTCGCATGCCACTCTCCAACTATTGTCTCGGTAGTGATGACGACTGTTTCAGACAGAACGACCCTGCAACCTGCGCACAGGGCGACCATGAAGATATACTTTGGCAGTGAGCGCAGTTTCATCGGGGCAAGGCTCCTTTACTGATGTCATACATATTATGTATGCGAGGGATCTTATGCAGATTTTTCGTTCTCCAGTGCCTTGTCCGTAATTTCCTTGTACAGGTCTATAGCCTGTGCGGCCAGTTTATTGTATTCATCATGACGCTCCAGTAATGGCCCGAGTTTGCTCGCATCCGCGAATACCTGTTCAAGAAATGCGATATCATTGTCATTAAGGGTTTCACCCCGATCAACCTTCTTTTTCAGATCGAGCGCCCTTGGCAGGCGCCTACTTTCAAAGCGCTGGATCAGCACGGTAATAATGCCTTCATCTTCTGATTTTTCAGTCATTTCTTCTCCTCTTGGTAGCTAGACAACATCATTATATCCGGCCATTGCCACCTCCTGCTGGCTGATGGCTGCCAGGTTCTGAAAGGGTAGTACTTCCGTGCCAAATATTCCAATCGCCCTTTGACGCATCATACGTATAATTGCCTCATGCTGACATTTATCCTCCATCGCCTGCTCGGTGCAACAGTGGTGATTTTCGGAGTGATTAGTATCGTCTTCCTGTTGATCCACATGATTCCCGGTGATCCGGTTGAAATCATGCTGGGCGAATCGGCTTCCACGGCAGACCGGGAGGTGCTCCGGGTCACGCTGGGACTTGACCAGCCCTTGCTGGTGCAGTTTCAGCATTATTTGTCAGGTTTGCTGCATCTGGATATGGGTACGTCCATTCATCTCAGGCGCCCGGTAGCTGGCCTGTTAATGGAGCGACTGCCGGCGACTGCCACGCTGGCCGCTGTCACACTGCTGCTAACAGTGCTTATGGCATTACCACTGGGCATCATGGCAGCTGTCCGTCGTGATTCACTCTGGGATACCGGGGCAATGTCTTTTTCAATGCTGGGGGTGTCCATTCCCAATTTCTGGCTGGGACCAATATTGATCCTGGTGTTCTCCCTGTGGCTTGGCTGGTTCCCGGTGAGCGGACACAGCGGCCCGGGATCGGTGGTGTTACCGGCATTAACACTCAGCACCGGCCTTATTGCCGTGCTGTCCCGCATGGTACGCAGCAGTATGCTGGAAGTCCTGGGTGAAGATTATATGCGCACGGCGAAAGCCAAGGGGATGCCGCCACAGCGCGTCATTCTTCACCATGGCCTGCGCAATGCACTGCTGCCGGTCATTACCCTGCTGGGCCTGCAACTGGGAGCATTGCTTGCCGGAGCCGTCATAACAGAAACCGTCTTTTCATGGCCGGGTGTCGGTCTGCTGACGATCGAGTCTATCCAGTCGCGTGATTATCCCGTGGTACAGGCCTGTGTATTGTTGATCAGTGTTACCTATGTGTTGGTGAATCTGTTGACTGATCTGACGTATGCCTGGATTGATCCACGCATTCGTCTTGGGGGCGGGTAATGCGGAACTGGCTGACTATCAAGCTACCCGTCGTGATTCTTGTACTCTGGGCATTACTGTCTGTGGCAGCCCAGTATTTATCGCTGGAACCGTACCACATTCAGCTGGAGGAAATACTTTCCGTACCCGGAGAAGACACCTTGCTGGGGTATGATGACCTGGGGCGCAGCGTCGCGGACCGCATGATCGTTGGCGCGCGTACCTCGTTTCTAGTATCGGTCTGGGTGGTTACTCTGTCACTGCTGGTTGGCACCCTGCTGGGTACAGTGACTGCCTATCAGGGAGGCTGGTGGGACCGGATAGCGGTATTGGCCGTGGATGTCTTTCTGGCCTTTCCGGGTATCCTGCTGGCCATTGCACTGGCCGGCTTGCTGGGGCCCGGGATCGGCAACGTGGTGATTGCGCTGACGATTGTTGGCTGGGTAGGCTATGCGCGTCTGTCACGTGCGCAGGTGCTGTCATTAAAACACCGTGAGCATATACAGGCGGCAGAAGCACTGGGTACTTCCAGGTGGCGTATTATCCGGAAACACCTGCTGCCCATGATGGCGGCACCATTGATTATCGAGGCCACGTTCGGGATAGCGGCGGTCGTGATCGCCGAAGCCGGACTCTCATTTCTCGGTCTTGGTGTGCAGCCACCGGGGGCCTCATGGGGCGCGATGATACGCGACGGCACCCGCTATATGCTGGTTGCTCCGCACATGGTAATGGCACCCGGCATGGCGATTCTAGCAGTGGTACTGTCGGTCAACCTGCTGGGCGACCGCTTGCGTGACAAGCTGGATACACGAATGATGACCGAGACGAGAAACCGACTATGACCCTGGGACCCCTGATGGCCGATATCGAAGGCCATGAGCTAGCACCGGAAGATCGTGAGTTGCTGAAGCATCCGGCAATCGGTGGTGTGATTCTGTTTGCCCGCAATTATGCATCGGTTGCGCAGGTCACTGCACTCGTTGCTGACATTCACCAGTTGCGTGAACCGCATCTGCTGGTTGCGGTTGACCAGGAAGGTGGGCGCGTGCAGCGCTTCAGGGATGAATTCACGCACCTTCCGCCGCTGTCCTGTCTCGGCAGAATTTACGATACGGACAGTACCCGGGCAAAATATCTTGCCAGGACCACGGGCTGGCTAATGGCTGCCGAGTTACGTGCGGTCGGTATTGACCTTAGCTTTGCACCGGTGCTTGATCTCGACTTTGGTGTATCAACCATCATCGGTAATCGTGCACTGCACCGGCGTCCGGAAGTAGTTGCCGAACTTGCCCAGGCATATCAGGCGGGCATGCATGATGCGGGCATGGCGGCGACAGGGAAACATTTTCCCGGTCATGGCGCGGTCGCGGCAGATTCACATGTGGTGCTGCCGGTTGATGACCGCCGCTATGAGGATATCGAGCAGTGGGACATGGTGCCATTCAGGCGCATGATCCATTCCGGAATCGCTGCTATCATGATGGCACATGTGGTGTATTCACAGGTAGACACCCGGCCTGCCGGTTTTTCGCCATACTGGATAAGGGAAATCCTGCGTAACTACCTGCACTTCAAGGGACTGATCTTCAGCGATGACCTGAGTATGGAAGGTGCAGCCTTTGCAGGTGACCATGTTGCACGCACACGGGTCTCGCTGGAAGCAGGGTGTGATATGGTACTGGTTTGCAATAATCGTGATGCAGCGGGGTATGTTGCAGAATCACTGGTCGATTATGAAAATCCAGTCGCGCAGTCACGCATGATGCGCATGCACGGACGCCATCCGTTTGACATCCAAACCTTGCATGATGACCCTCGCTGGGAGCAGGCCGTGGCGGCTGTCAAGGGTTACGAGAAGACGCCCGAGCTTGATCTTGATTTAGAGTGAGTACTAAAAATCTTTTTCGGATAGATACATGCTTTCTAAAATCTGTTTATTACAGGTAGGCCGATGGCACTCAGTCAAACTGAAATAGTGGCAATCCAGGCCAGCGCAGAATGTATTTATGACGCAGCCACCGTACGGCTAACGCTGGACCGCATGGCAATTGATATCTCCTCTGCAATGGCCGACTCATTGCCAGTTATTCTCTGTGTCATGAACGGCGGGCTCATCATGACCGGACACCTGCTCACGCGCCTGACGTTTCCACTGGAGATTGATTACCTGCAAGCAACACGTTACCAGGGTAAGACCGACGGGTCCGAGGTGGAATGGATATGCCAGCCCCGATTGCCCTTGCAGGGAAGAACGGTACTGGTAGTCGACGATATCCTGGATGAGGGCAACACCCTTGCTGCAGTGCTTGAATATTGCAGGCAGGCGGGGGCGACCAGGGTATTCAGTGCCGTTTTAGTCACGAAACTGCATGACAGACTTGTAAAGGGCATCACTGCCAATTTTGTCGGACTGGAGGTGGAGGACCGCTATGTATTCGGTTTTGGCATGGACTATAAGGGCTATCTGCGTAACCTGAACGGCATTTATGCGCTGGGTAACCCGGTCGCTTAATAGTTTATGTCTGGTATTGCAATTATTGGCGGTAGCGGTCTTTCCAGCCTGGAAGGACTGGCCACTGCACGTCGTGAGGTCATGGAAACACCTTACGGTGACCCTTCCAGTGCACTGACTTTTGGTATTTATTCCGGCAAGCAGGTCATGTTCCTTGCCCGTCACGGTGACGAACACAGCATTCTGCCGCACAGGGTCAACTACTGTGCTAACCTGGCAGCGCTAAAACAGGCAGGCGCGACACATGTGATTGCTGTCTGTGCTGTCGGCGGTATCAGTGAATACATGCCGCCTGGCAAGATTGTCATTCCTGACCAGATTATCGATTACACCTGTTCCCGACGTCATACG
>JASJGW010000171.1:0-5633 GCA_033791305.1 Gammaproteobacteria bacterium
GATATGCCACGGATGATGCTGCATACACAAGGCCTGGTAGATTACTACGCTTGAAATAAGGTGTAGTAGTTCAGATCTGGTCTGAACTAATAGAAATAAGGGCCTGTGTTTTTCAGCCCTAGTCATTTTCCCACACCATTCGCGCTGCCTTTCGTCGGGCATGTCCACAGTAAATTAGTCTGTTCTCGGACAGGCACCTGGTGCCGGTAAATCGACGTATCAGGGTGCAGGCCCTGCCATAAAAATGACCCGCTTGAATATAGAATATATAACTATCTGTTATATATGAAAATAATAATATTTTTGTTTATGGCATAAGTTTTGCTTCGCTTAACACAGGTATCGGTGCTCACCAGTCCGCAGCATCGATTGGACTGGGGCTAGTCGTAACGTTAAGCAGGGCAGTTTATGAAGAAAATCATTCTTATCGCAGTGGGAGTGTTGTTGCTTGCCGGTATTGGTGTGGGTGCAATGCTGTTCCTCAAAGAAGAGCCTCCCGCTGAAGGTGAAGCGGCAGAGGAAACCACCAAGAAACCGTCCAAGGTAGCTGATCCCATTTATCAGGGGCTTGATCCTGATTTTGTTGTGGCCTTTCAGAACCCGCAGACAGTCCGCTTCATTAAACTTTCCATAGAAGCCATGGCTCGAGATGATGATGTGATCGAAGCCGTCAAGCTGCACATGCCCGCCATTCGGGACAGGGTAATTATTTTATTGAGCAGCAAGAGCGAAGACAGCCTCCTGGATACGGATGGCAAAGAACAGTTGCGTGAAGAATTACTTGCCGCAGTACAGGATGTGTTGAATGAAAATACCGGTGGGCCTGGGGTTGAGGCTATCTATTTTACCAACTTTGTTATGCAGTAATAAACTCCATGGATAACGACGAAACAGTTTCTGAGCAAGTTGCTTCTGCAGATGTTACTTCTGGTGAGGTATTGTCAGAAGAGGAGAAGGATGCGCTGTTGGCTGGCGTTAAGTCCGGTGAAGTAGGTGGTGATGCCGCAGTACCGAGCGGAGAGGCGGTTCCTTATGACCTGACCAGTCAGGACCGCATTGTGCGTGGGCGGTTGCCGGTACTGGAAAAAATTAACGAACGCTTTACACGCCAGATGCAGGCTGGTTTCGAGAAAATGCTGAATCGCCCGGTCGAGGTGTCTGTTGGCGAACTTAAGACCGTGAGGATATCCGATTACATTCATGAGCTCGATGTTCCGGCAAGCCTGAACTTTGTGAATGTTGGTCCATTGCCAGGTGAGGCACTGTTCGTTTTTAATCCCTACCTTGTTTATTCAATTGTTGATATCTATTTTGGTGGGAATTGTCAGCAGCAGGGCAGGGTGGAGGGACGTGACTTTACACCGACAGAATCACGCGTTACCCAGCTTGTTCTGGACAGAATATTACAGGTACTGAAAGATGCATGGGAGCAGGTTCTTGTTATTGACTGCAAATACATAAAATCTGAATCAAATCCGCAATTCTCATGTCTGGCCACATCACGGGAGATGATGGTTGTTTCCAGTTTTCATGTGAGCTGGGGTGAGGTCGGTGGTGAATTCCATATTTGTTTCCCCTTCTCCATGGTCGATCCCATTCGCGGTTTGCTGGATGGTGGCAGGCAGAAGAGCAAGCTGGACATCGAGAAAATCTGGTTAAGTAATCTGCAGCGCAAGATACAGGAGGCGACGGTAGAGATTCACGGCACTATCGCAGACACTGAAGTAAGCCTGCGCGATGTATTTAACTTGAAGCCCGGGGATGTGATACCGGTATTAATGCCTGAGCAGGTAACCCTGATGGTTGATGACGTACCTATGTTCTGCGGCCGCTTCGGAGTACACAAGGGCCACAATGCAGTGAAGGTTAGCAATAGACTGAATGCCCGGGACAAGTCATAACACAGGGTGCACACCAGGAGATTAGCATGAGTAAGGAGACCGAGACGATGGGAGCTGAAACAGTAAACGAAGCACCGGTGGATGATTCCGGGGGAGGCACCGATAACGGGCAGGCGCCCGGGAAGGATTATGAGCCGACTGAGTTTGATGACATAAATCATGAATCTGATACAAGAACCCAGGCAGCTGATACCAATCTGGACGTTATTCTGGATATCCCTGTGACGCTTTCAATGGAAATCGGACGCACCCGGGTCAGCATCCAGGACTTGCTGCAGTTAGCCAAGGGTTCAGTAGTGGAGCTGGACCGCATGGCGGGTGAGCCACTGGATGTGCTGGTGAACGGTACCTTGGTAGCGCGGGGTGAGGTTGTGGTAGTCAACGATAAATTCGGTGTTCGTCTCAATGACGTCGTCAGTCCTGCTGATCGCGTGCAAACGCTTAGGTAACTGGTAGCCATATTATGCGGATTATCAATAATTTCTTCACACTGAATCTCCTGGTCAGTGCGAGCGGGTTGCTGGTTGCTTTATGCCCTGTAGCTGTTCATGCAGCAGAAAAGTCACAGGATCTCTCGCCAGTAGGGATGGCTGGAGAGGTTATGGGAAGTGGCTTCGTTACGCAGTCTGTTACCGGACTCCTTATCGTGTTGGTCTCTATAGTCGGTCTTGCGTGGATGATGAAACGCTTTGGTCGCCTGCAGTCATCTGCAAAAGGCGCTTTGCAAATAATAGATGGCATGGCTCTGAGTACCCGGGAGCGGATCGTTCTGGTTCAGGTGGGTGATACCCAGATCCTTCTGGGCGTGGCCCCTGGCAGAGTAGAAGCAGTGCATGTGCTTGATACACCCGTTGTTACAGAGGTCAGGGAAGAGATGACAGGAAGTTTTGCAACACGTCTCAAGGAAGCACTTGTAAAGGAGCAGCGATAGTGAAAATTTACCAGGGAGTGCTAATGTTGGTATTGCTGTTTATACCATACGGATTTGTATTTTCTGCGCCGGGGATGGCAGCAGTAACGGTGACACCGGCAGCAGGTGGTGGTGAGACCTACACATTGAGTATACAGGTGCTGGCCCTGATGACGGCACTCTCTTTGTTGCCGGCAGCACTGATAACGATGACATCTTTTACACGCATTATTATTGTGCTGGCCATACTGCGTCAGGCATTGGGTACAGCGCAAACACCTTCAAACCAGATTCTTATAGGCCTGGCATTGTTTCTTTCTGCATTTATCATGGCACCTGTATTTGAAGATATTTATACAGCAGGTATTCAACCCTACCTGGCTGAAGAGATTGGACCACAGCAGGCATTTGATCAAGGTGTCAAACCACTGCGGAATTTTATGATTGAACAGACGCGCGAGTCTGATCTGGGGATGTTTGCCGAGATCGGTCCCTACCAGGATCAGGATCTTGACTCGCCGGAGACAGTTCCTTTTACATTGCTGGTGCCTGCCTATGTAACCAGCGAGTTGAAGACTGCTTTCCAGATCGGCTTTCTGATGCTAATACCCTTTCTCGTGATTGATCTTGTTGTGGCCAGTGTGCTGATGTCCATGGGCATGATGATGTTATCTCCCATGATTATTTCGCTGCCATTTAAAATAATGCTGTTTGTACTGGTTGACGGCTGGGCGCTGGTAATGGGAACCCTGGCTACCAGTTTCTTTACATAAGTATGGCTAGCAATAACGGGCAAGCAGGGAGACAACAATGACGCCGGAAAGTGTGGTTCTTATTGGTCAGGAGGCAATGAAGATAACTGCCTTGATGGCAGCACCCTTGCTGGGTTCTGCGCTTGTAGTAGGGCTGTTGATTGGTATGTTCCAGGCAGCCACCCAAATTCAGGAAATGACACTCAGTTTTATTCCCAAACTTGCTGTGATGGCTCTGGCACTGATGATGCTTGGCCCGTGGATGATACACCTGGTAGTGAATTTTACGGAAAGACTTTTTCTGAACATCCCGGCTCTGATTGGCTAGCGTGGGGTAACGCATACCATGATTGCCATCACCAGTATTGAATTAAGTGGATGGGTTGCTTCCCTGATGTGGCCGTTTATGCGTATAGGCGCCATGTTGATGGCCGCACCGGTATTTGGTGCGCGTTTGGTCCCTGTTCGTGTGCGTCTTGCTCTGGCCATGATATTGGCATGGATCCTGTCTCCAATGGTTTACTCTGATGCTGTGGTGATCAATCCATTGAGTGTTGAAGGGCTTATGGTTTCTGCGCAGCAGGTCCTTATAGGGCTGGCAATGGGATTCACGTTACAGATGGTGTTTTCTGCAATTGTAATTGCGGCACAGAGTATGGCAATGGGAATGGGGCTCGGTTTTGCTACCGCAGTAGATCCCCAGAATGGTGTCCAGGTACCCGTCGTTGCCCAGTACTATCTGACACTGGCAACCCTGATATTTCTTGCACTGAATGGTCACCTGCTCATTATCCAGATACTGGTTGACAGTTTCCAGAGCCTGCCGGTAGGCCTTGATGGTCTGTCTCGAGAAGGGCTTTGGGCACTTGTTAGCTGGGGAAGCCGAATGTTTGCCGGGGCAGTGATGATAGCACTGACCGCCATGACATCCCTGCTGGTAATTAACCTCGCTTTTGGCGTTATGAGTCGTGCAGCACCCCAGCTTAATATTTTTGGCGTGGGTTTTCCGGTAATGATGGGCGCCGGTTTTATTGTGATTATGCTGAGCTTGCCCGGGTTGGCACCCCAGGTGAGTGAGCTCATGCAGGATGCATTCGAACTAATAGGTCTGCTGGTAGCCGGGGGCTGAGCAATGTCACAGAATTCCGGACAGGAGAAAACCGAACAAGCAACCCCCAAGCGCCTGCGTGAGTCGCGTGAAAAAGGTCAAATTGCCCGTTCCCGGGATTTGAATAGCCTGATCCTGTTGCTGGTGGCCTCGGGTGGGCTGCTGGTATTTGGTGAAACAATGTTGAGAGGCATGGTACGCCAGATGTATTCGGGTTTTATGCTTTCACGTGAGGTTCTGTTTGATGCAACCCAACTTCAATATTTTCTGGGAAGGGCGCTGGCGGATGCCTTGCAGGCATTTACACCCTTGCTCGGCATGCTGTTTATTGCTGCCTTGCTGGCGCCGATGGCGCTGGGAGGCTGGTCATTCAGTCCCAAGGCAGTTATTCCCAACTGGGGGAAACTGAGCCCGGCCAAAGGACTTGGACGCATGTTTTCACGTCGTGCGCCAGTAGAGGGTCTCAAGGCATTCGCAAAGTTCGCAGTGGTTGCGATTGCATCAGCAATCCTACTGAGCCAGTGGGCGAGTGATATTTTTATGCTGGGCAACGAACCATTGCGCAGCGGTCTTGCGCATACAGCGCACATTGTTGGCTGGTCATTTATAGCTGTGAGTTCTGTACTTGTCCTGATTGCCGCTGTAGATGTCCCTTTCCAGCTCTGGGACCATGCAAACAAGTTGAAGATGACGAAGCAGGAAGTGAAAGACGAACACAAGCAAACTGAAGGTAATCCGGAAATCAAGAACCGTGTGCGTGCGGTACAAAGACAGATTTCGCAGCAACGGATGATGCAGGATATTCCGACAGCGGATGTGGTAGTGACCAATCCGACACATTATGCGGTTGCGCTGCGCTATAACCAGCAAGGAAACGGTGCGCCTGTGGTAGTGGCCAAGGGCGCAGATTTGATAGCAGCCCAGATCCGCAAGGTAGCCCGGGCCAATGTTGTTGCGATTGT
>JASJGW010000172.1:0-5551 GCA_033791305.1 Gammaproteobacteria bacterium
CATTCCAACACGACAGTGCCTGTCATCACCATCGACGGCCCCAGTGGCTCGGGCAAGGGCACCATCAGCCAGTATCTGGCCGATAAACTGGGCTGGCATCACCTGGACAGTGGTGCATTGTACCGGCTGCTGGCCTATGCGGCCCTGCAGCAGGCATTGCCACTGGATGATGCCGCTGCATTGGTGCAACTGGCCGCCCGGTTAAGTGACAGCTATCAATTACCAACACCGGGTAATCCAGCCATCATGCTGGACGGTGTCGACGTCGGGCAGGCGCTGCGTACGGAAAAGTGTGCCGAGGCGGCCTCGAAAACGGCGGCCTTGCCGGCGGTGCGGGAGGCACTGCTGGTTTGGCAGCGGCGCTATCGTCAGCCACCGGGGCTGATCGCCGACGGCAGGGATATGGGGACCGTGGTGTTTCCGGATGCAAGGCTCAAACTGTACCTGACGGCGCGGCCGGAAGTGCGTGCCAATAGGCGATATAACCAGTTGAAAAACAAAGGCATATTGGTTGATCTGGAGGGGTTGGTCCGGGAGGTTGAAGCGCGGGATCAGCGCGATTCTTCACGCACGGTGTCGCCACTGCTGCCAGCCGAGGACGCCGTGATAGTGGATAACAGCGATCAGGATGAGGTTCGCACCCTGGAGCAGGTACTGCAGGCCGTCCACGGTTTGTTGTGAAAACCCCTGTACAATTAAGCAGATACACGTATAATAATTTTTTTCGTTTGGTTCGGTCGTTGCCCTGACCATTTTATTAACCTGACCTGCCGCATCGCCAGATTCGGTGGCTATTGAAAAATGGACTGTACCTGAAAGTCCGTAGGATATGTTACCCATGACCCAAAGTTTTGCTGAGATGTTTGAAGAAAGCCTCACCAACCAGGATCTGCGTCGAGGTGCTGTAGTAACCGGGACAGTTGTTGATATTCAATCAGATAGTGTGATTGTACATGCTGGTCTCAAGTCCGAAGGTGTTATTCCGATCGAGGAGTTCAAGAATACCTCCGGTGAAATTGAAGTTGAGGTTGGTGATGAAGTAGAAGTTTCCCTGGAAGCTATTGAAGATGGTTTTGGTGAAACCAAACTATCCCGCGAAAAAGCAAAACGTGATGAAGTCTGGCGCCGTCTTGAAAAGGCGTTTGAAAACGAGGATATCGTCAAGGGAATTATCAGTGGCAAGGTTAAAGGTGGTTTTACCGTTGATATTGAAGAGATTCGCGCATTCCTGCCGGGTTCTCTGGTGGATGTGCGTCCGGTACGTGACCCGGTCTTCCTGGAAGGCAAGGAACTCGAATTCAAGGTCATCAAGCTTGATCAACGTCGCAATAACGTCGTGGTCTCACGACGTGCCGTGGTAGAAACAGAATTCAGTGCTGAACGCGAGGCTCTGCTCGAAAGTTTGCAGGAAGGTATTACCGTCAAGGGTATCGTCAAGAACCTCACCGATTACGGTGTGTTTGTTGATCTTGGTGGCATCGATGGCTTGCTCCACATCACCGATATGGCATGGAAACGCGTCAAGCATCCTTCCGAGATTGTTAACGTGGGTGACGAGATTGATGTCAAGGTGCTCAAGTTTGACCGGGAACGTAATCGCGTTTCCCTGGGTATGAAGCAACTGGGTCAGGACCCATGGGCAGATCTGGCACGTCGCTATCCGGCCAGTTCTCGGCTGTTCGGCAAGATCACAAACATTGCTGATTACGGCTGTTTCGTTGAAATTGAAGAGGGTGTTGAAGGCCTGGTGCATGTCTCCGAGATGGACTGGACCAACAAGAACGTCAATCCTGCCAAGGTGGTCCATATTGGACAGGAAGTTGAAGTTACTGTGCTGGATATTGATGAAGAGCGTCGCCGCATTTCTCTGGGTATCAAGCAGTGTTTCCCTAATCCATGGGACGAATTTGGCGCAACCCGCAACAAGGGCGATATCGTCAAGGGCGTAATCAAATCAATAACCGACTTCGGTATTTTCATCGGACTGGATGGCGAAATCGACGGGCTGGTGCATTTGTCAGACATATCCTGGCATGAGGCCGGTGAAGATGCCGTCCGGGAATTTACCAAGGGCGATGAAATTGAAGCGGTTGTTCTGTCCGTTGACCCTGAGCGTGAGCGTATCTCGCTGGGCATCAAGCAGCTTGAGAAGGACCCCTTCTCTAATTTCGTTGCTGAACATGCCAAGGGCAGTTTCGTCAAGGGCGTGGTCAAGGAAGTCGATGCCAAGGCCGCAATTATTGATCTGGGAGACGGTGTTGATGGCACACTGCGTGCTTCGGAACTGTCACGGGACCGGATCGAGGATGCACGTACTATCCTGACCGTTGGTGAAGAGATCGAGGCCAAGTTCATGGGTGTTGATCGCAAGAGCCGTGCAATCATGCTTTCAGTGAAGGCAAAAGATTCTGATGAAGAGAAGAGCATGATGCAGGATTACGGTGCGGGCTCTGCAGAAGCTACAACAAATCTTGGGGATGTGCTCAAGCAGCATATGAATGAGGACGAAGGTTAGTCAGTTGCCTCAGGGGGTAACAGCTTGTTCGTTGGGTTTACTGGAACGGAAAATCTAGTCCGGGTTGGTGAAATAAATGACAAAGTCTGAAATGATCGAGATACTTGCGGTTAAAAACAGCCACCTTAATCACAAGGATGTTGAATTGGCCGTCAAGAGTCTTCTTGAGCAAATGAGCTGGGCCCTATCAAGCGGGCAGCGGATAGAAATCAGGGGTTTTGGCAGTTTCTCCCTGCATTACCGTCCGCCGCGTATTGGCAGAAATCCCAAAACCGGTGAATCTGTGGCACTGGCGGCCAAACACGTACCGCATTTCAAGCCGGGTAAGGAGCTCAGAGAGCGTGTCAACGCCGGTCTTGCCAGAGAAAAAGAACTCTTCTAGGTTAGATTGTTCAGATCGTTTGCCAGAATCTGCACGGGACGGTTCGAAACACCTGCCTGCAGGAAGACGGACAAACTGAATGGTTGCTATCAATAAGCAGACATATCTGGCTGCCCGGGATCCCGCTGTCCCCGGGTAGCTGTCAACGCATTTCCCTGGGATACCCCCGAGAACGACCGTGATGCAGGATTTACTCTGGTTATTGTTGCCTGTTGCTGCTGCTTTTGGCTGGTTTGCTGCCGGTCGCAAGGGCAAGGCAGGTATCTGTTCAGATTCCATTATTGGGCCTGAATACATCAAGGGCCTTAATTACCTGCTCAATGAACAACAGGACATGGCGATCGATGTCTTCATTCGTATGCTGGCAGTGAACAGCGATACGGTTGAGACCCACATGGCGCTGGGCAATCTGTTCAGAAAGCGAGGCGAGGTTGACAGTGCCATTCGTATTCACCAGAACCTGATAGCACGTTCCTCTTTAAGCAACGAGCAGCGTACCGATGCGGTACTTGAACTCGGCCAGGATTATATGAAAGCGGGGTTATTTGATCGTGCAGAGGAGCTGTTCAATGAACTCATTGAAAATAATACACACCTCTCCAGCGTGTTACCCCTGTTGCTGGATATCTACCAGCAGGAAAAGGACTGGGACAATGCGATTGTCATTGCAGACCAGATGGGGTTTGTTGGCGACCAGCCGGCCAGATCGGTAATCGCACAGTTCTATTGTGAGCTGGCTGAAAATGCCTGTGCCAGCGAAAACATTGAAGAAGCCTGCAGGCTTCTCAAGAAGGCCAGTGAATACAATCCGCATTGTGCCCGTGCCCGGTTTATCAGGGGAAATATTGCCCTGCAGAGAGGCGAATACCGGATTGCACTGGAATCCTACGAGCAAGTGGCAGAGCGTGACATTGAGCTATTGCCTGAAATTCTGGATGATATGCAGGTCTGTCATACACAATTGGGTACGATTGATGCCTTGATTGACTACCTGCAGCGGGTAATAACCCGCTACGCCGGTATTTCACCGGTACTCGCACTGGCAGAAATTATGGTTCATCAGAAGGGTGATGAGTCAGCTGCTGAATTTATTACCGGCGAGATCAGCAAGCGCCCGTCAGTACGTGGCCTTTCGCGGTTAATTGATTTAAGCCTGTCCCGGGCAGAAGGTACCGCACATGCAAACCTGTCGATACTCAAAAACATGACGGACCAGTTACTGGAAAACAAGCCGGTCTATAAGTGTCGTGATTGCGGTTTCTGCGGCAAGACATTGCACTGGCAGTGCCCGGGGTGTAAACACTGGAATACCGTCAAGCCTATTCATGGTGTAGAAGGTGAATAGACTGGCGTGTTCCCGAGCCGGAGACCAGGACAATGGCAGGGATTGAGATAACAGGATCACGGGTTATCGTGGCATTGGACTACCCGGATGCGGTATCCGCCCTGCAGCTGGTTGACTGTTTGACACCTGATTTGTGTCGTCTGAAGGTGGGCAAGGAGTTGTTTACCCGGACCGGGCCACAGCTGGTAGAAGAACTTGCCGGACGCGGTTTTGACGTATTCCTGGATCTCAAGTTTCACGATATTCCCAATACCGTTGCGAACGCCTGTCATGCAGCGGCTGATCTGGGTGTATGGATGGTAAACGTACATGCACTGGGTGGGGAGAGAATGCTGCTGGCTGCGCGGGAAGGTGTCGAGCGTGCCGCTCATACTCCACTGCTGATCGCTGTGACAATCCTGACCAGCATGGATACGAGTGATCTGGCGGGCGTCGGCCTGTCGGGTTCACCGGAAGACAATGTATTGCGGCTTGCTATGCTTGTACACCAAAGTGGTCTCGATGGTGTGGTGTGTTCTTCGCGTGAGACGGGTGTTCTCAGGAACGGGCTTGGTACCGATTTCAGACTGATTACGCCGGGCATTCGCCCGTTGGGCAGTCAGGCAGATGACCAGCGTCGTGTAATGACGCCGGCTGATGCGATCAGGGCCGGCTCGAATTATCTCGTCATTGGTCGACCGGTTACCCGGGCTGACGACCCCGTCAGTGTTTTACGGACAATAAATTCAGAGCTGTCTGCTTTGACCTGACCTGCCGTTCTGGCATTTTCCCTGTTGTGTTTGTAGCGATGTTTTGAGTATCTGTTTGCATTCACGCAAGGAAGATTCCACCGGGAAGAAATCACATGACAGGAGGCAGGAATGTATCATTTAATAAAACTGGTTCTATCGCTGGCGATGCTGGTATCAATGCAGGTATATGCAGATCCGGTTGATATCAATACAGCTGATATAAGTATTCTCGCAGGCGCTATTGATGGTGTGGGTGAGAAAAAAGCGGCGACCATCGTTGCATACCGCGATGCGCATGGGCCTTTTAACAACGTTGACGAGCTATCAAAAGTGAAGGGAATTGGTGCTGCGACGGTCGACAAGAACCGGCATAATCTAGTGGTTGTCGCACCCGCAAAGAAATAAAGGCAACACTGCAATAATCCGGATGTGGCTGTCCGGATTATTGCAGATAGATCCCGGGTCAGCTGGGCCAAACTGTGGCCCGTTTTTCTCTTCCCGCAACAAACAAAAGTATAAAAATATCAATGAGATAAAATATATTTTCAGCTTTCGGCTCATGTGGTCGCCCATATTTT
>JASJGW010000173.1:0-8151 GCA_033791305.1 Gammaproteobacteria bacterium
GCCAGGTCGCCCCCAAGAGACAGTACCTAAGATAGCACAGAACAGCAGAAGTTCCTCCCCAGCTTGAATTTTCCGGATAAGCCACCATTAAAGTCAGGCAGGGATGGATGTATTATGCCATTCTGACAACCGGATCTCTGAACTCTGGAAGGTGACCAGCTATGATGCGAATTCTTCTCTTTTTGGCCACTAATGCCGCCATTATGGTCCTGATCAGCGTTGTTTTTCAGGTGCTTGGCATTGAGGGCATACTGGCCGAAAACGGCGTGGACCTTAATCTGCAGGCCTTGCTGGTCATGTCGGCCGTGATCGGATTTGGCGGTTCATTTATATCGCTGGCGATGTCCAAGTTCCTGGCGAAGCGTTCCATGGGCGTGAGAATTATTGAGCAGCCGGCAAACAAGACCGAGCAGTGGCTGGTCGATACGGTCACGCGTCAGGCGCAGCAGGCAGGTATCGGTATGCCTGAGGTCGGCATCTTTGATTCACCAGAGCCAAATGCCTTTGCAACCGGCATGAGTCGCAATAATGCACTTGTGGCTGTCAGCGCCGGGTTGCTGCAAAATATGGATGCTGACGAGGTGGAGGCGGTGCTCGGCCATGAAATCACCCATGTCAGTAACGGCGATATGGTCACGATGGGACTGATTCAGGGTGTCATCAATACCTTTGTTATCTTCCTGTCGCGGGTGATTGGTCATGTGGTTGACCGTGTGGTATTCAAGACCGAGCGTGGCTATGGGCCAGCCTATTACGTTACCTCCATTGTCGCCCAGATATTTCTGTCCTTTCTTGCCTCCATGATTGTGATGTGGTTTTCACGCCGACGGGAATTTCGTGCCGATACCGGTGGTGCATCCCTGGCCGGCCGTAACAAGATGATTGCAGCCCTGCAGGCCTTGCAACGGGGGAATGAACCCCATGACCTGCCGGGTGAGTTTGCAGCCTTTGGTATTTCCGGCGGGCTGGGGACCGGCATCAAGAAGCTCTTTATGAGCCATCCACCGCTGGACGAACGGATAGCGGCTCTGCGCGCGGCAGGTGGGTAGAGTACAAATATTACCCCCTGATACGCGGGACCAGCGCGGGTTCATCGGGAAATAAGGCGCGCAGGTCTTCATGGGTGAGGGCCTCGCCTTTTTCATCAAAGCGCTGCCAGATGGCCTGCCAGTGGTCGTCGGTAAAATAAAACCCGATCGGCAGGATGCAGACCGGTTCGCCACGGTAATCGGTAATGACGCGGGGTTCTGTCAGTTTTCCCTTCATTCAGGAGATTTGGTTGGGTGGTTGCCTTGACAAGATGTCAGGGAATCGACATATTCTAACACCACTCCGGGTGCCCGGATTCCAATGGAATAGTCCTCGAACCCGGTTCTCGCTGATCGTTTTTTAACTAGGGATTCCAATATGCTGGAGACCGTCCACCTGTTTTCCGGACTCTCGGCTGAGGCGCTGACTGAAGTAGAGCAGCACGGCTCGGTAAAATCATTCAGGAAGAATGCCATTGTCATCAATCAGGATGATGAAACGTATTCCCTGTATGTGATTCTATCGGGTCGAGTGAAGGTTTTTGTCAGCGGTGAAGACGGCCGTGAAATCGTACTGAATCATCAGGTTGCCGGCGATTACTTCGGTGATCTCGCCCTGATCGACAAGCAGCCACGTGTCGCCTCGGTGATGACAACTGAGGCATCGAAATTCATGATTATCTCCCGTGACAACTTTTTGATGTGTCTGTCACGTAATCCTGAGATTGCCATCAATCTCATCAAGCCGATGACGAGCCGCATGCGCATGCTGGCGCAGAATGTCAGCAGTCTGGCCCTGATGGATGTTTATGGGCGTGTTGCCCGCATCTTGTTGCAGCAGGCGGTGGAGATAGACGGGGAAATGGTGACGGGGAGAATTACACAGCAGGAGATTGCAGACATGGTGGGTGCATCGCGTGCCATGGTGAGCCGTATTCTTAAAGATCTGAAAGAAGGGGGGTATATCTCGGTCAATAAGAAGTGCATTACGATACACCAGAAACTGCCCGTACGATGGTAATCGTTAACAGATCCTTTGCATGAGACTGCCGAGAATCTACCCCTGTTGTTACCGGTTAAGTCAGCCAATGGTATGACAATTACAGGCAGGCTGGTTTTCGTAGCGATATTTACCTTGCAGCCAGGCGATGTTGCAGGTTTGTTATGAAGGAAAAACTATTTAAGTTGTTTATATTAGGGAAAACATGCATGTTAATCCTGTTTTGTACTGCCCGCACTGCACAAAAGTACGATGTCTGGTAGTTGCATGGGACGTTGCACGGTGCTGATAACAACAACGGGGAAAAAGTAACGAACTAACCAGAGAAGAACATAAAAAGGGTTAATAAATCACAAAATAGATGGTGGGAGGCTGACGTTACGCAGGTGTTGGGGGGGGGCGGTATTGATGTTCCAGGTTGCAACCGTGTCGGTTATATCACCCTGAATATTGAGCGGGTAACATACGAAGCCGTCGCTTTTTCGTCTGCTTTACCTGTGGCGTTAGCTAACAAAAATAGGGTTATGGAGAGATATTTAGATGGCTGTTACCCGGTTGGCAGGGTTCATAATAAGGGGGATTCTTTTGTTGTTGATGTTTGCAGGTGCTGCTGTTGCGGCAGCCGCCTGCCAGACCATTGTTGGTTGTCTGGCAATCGTTAGATGCCAGCAGGCTGGAGTCAGCGGCAGGGATGTTTTGCCCCGGCCACTTTGTGGCAGCGAGTGAACAGTCCTTGCCAGATTAAAACTGGCTGCTATCTGACAGGAACTACCCGTAGCTAAAGACCAATGCGTCGACTGGTCAAGGGATTAATCTTCGGTATTCTTACCGGTCTGGTTGGCGTCATTCTGGGGTTGACGCCACTCGGCGTTGACTTCGAGAAGCGCGTGGGTCTTGACTGGCTATTCAAGGTGCGCGGGTCCATCGAACCGCCTCCAGAGGTAGCGGTAGTCGCCATCAATGAGCGGGATATCGCCGGCCTTGGCCTACCCAGACTGCCGCGTGACTGGCCGCGTTCCATTCATGGCGAGTTGATAGAAAAGCTGGTTGAACGTGGTGTTTCCGTCATCGTGTTTAACATGAATTTCCGGCGACCAAAATTAGCCGGGGATGATGCTGTGTTTGCCCGTGCCGTGGCCGATTCGGAACGTGTGGTGCTGTTCGAGCGCCTGAATGGCAAGCGTCAGCCGATTTTTGACAGCCAGGGCCAGCAGACCGGCACTGTCTGGGTGGAAGAGCTGGTACCGCCCATCCCTGAGCTAGCCGAGGCGGCAAAGGTGCTGGCGCCGTTTCCTGTGCCCAAGGTGCAGGTGAATGTGTACCAGTTCTGGTCATTTAAACCCAGCGCCGGTTATGTTGCCACCATACCGTCCGCTGCCTTGCAGGTATTTACGCTGCCGGTCCAGCAACGCTGGATGACGGTGCTGGAACAGGCCGGTGCTATGGGGCTTGAGGGTTTGCCGCGTACTGAATCAGGAGTAGGGCGTGCAGCCGGGGTAAACAGGCTGAGTCAGCAGTTGCATAGTATCTTTGCAAATGATCCGGCACTGAAAGACAGGGTCCAGACAGCGCTTGCCGGTGATGCATCGCTGACAGCGGATGAGCGCCGGCTGATGACGGCACTCGCCGGTCTTTACTCGGGTGGTGATAACCGTTACCTGAATTTTTATGGACCGCCAGGCAGCATTCCGAACATTCCCTACAATGCTGTAATGAAGGGCGAGTCAGCGACAAACCTGAACGGCAAGGTGGTGTTTGTAGGTCTGTCTGATCTTTACGACCCCGGGCAACCGGACCGGTTCTACACTGTGTTCACGAATGACGATGGCGTGGATCTGAGCGGTGTGGAGATTGCTGCGACGGCATTTGCCAACATGTTGACCGACCGCAGTCTCAGGCCTGCCGGTGTACTGGCAACGGCCGGCATCCTGTTGCTGGCCGGTTTTATTCTGGGTACCGGTATTTATCTCCTGTCGGCGACCATTGCTGTGCCACTGGCCCTGCTGTTGTCCGGTCTTTATATTGCCGGTGTGCAAACTGCATTCAATGCGGTCGACCTGTGGCTGCCACTGGCGATACCGGTACTGGTACAACTTCCCATCGCACTGTTCGTTGGTCTGCTGGCCCAGTATTTGACAGAAGCGCACAGTCGCAAGCAGCTGAAGAGCGTATTTGGCCAGTATGTGCCGCCGGAGATCGTCGATGAAATGAGCCGCCATCCAGACGGTGATTTTTCTGTTGAGGGCGAGAGCCGGGAGTTGTCCGTGCTGTTTTGTGATATCCGTGGTTTTACCACTATCTCGGAATCACTGGCAGCCGATGAGCTGAAACAGTTACTGAATCAGTTTTTCACACCCATGACGCGCATCATTTTCGAACAGCGTGGCACCATCGACAAGTATGTCGGCGATATGGTCATGGCCTTCTGGGGGGCACCGGTACAGGACCCCGGGCACCGGCAACATGCTGTTGAGGCGGCGCTGGCGATGCTCGACCAGGTGGTGGCCATGCGGCCTGGATTCTGCGAACGCAACTGGCCGGAGGTTAATATCGGCATCGGTATCAATACCGGTGTGATGAATGTTGGTGACATGGGCTCCGAGTACCGGCGTGCCTATACCGTCATCGGCGATGCCGTCAATCTGGGTTCACGCCTGGAAGGATTGACGAAATTCTACGGTGTGCCCCTGATCGTCAGCGAGACCACGGCCGCAGGTCTGGATGGCATACTGTTACGCTGCCTGGACAGGGTCAAAGTCAAGGGCAAGAATGAGCCGGTCACCATCTATGAACCGGTCGGTCTGTCTGACCGTGTGCCCGGCGAGTTGGCCCAAGAGGTCGTAGCAAGTAATACTGCCTTGAATCATTACTTTGCGGGTGATCTTGAAAAGGCACATTCAGCCTTTCAGGTCTTGAATGATGCTGTATCGGAGCGCCGGCTGTTCGGCCTCTACCTTGAGCGCATTGGCGCGCTACAGTTGCAGGGTGTCGGGTCAGACTGGGATGGCGTCTTTGAGCATACCTCGAAGTAGTGATTTACTGCCGGACTGAAAACGCGGCCGGCTTGCTCATCGAGCCGTGGTTAAAGTCTCCCAGCATCAGGTCCTCGTTGGTGTCCCGCGCATGAATTGTCCAGGTGTGAAGACCCCCTGGTTCAATCAGGTTCTCCGGCAAGGCGAGTTCAGGCTCGACCAGCAGTGCTGACGTATATACCAGGTTGTCGTTATCCCATTGGTCCCGGATGAATACCTGGTAGAAAGCCGCTCCCGAAACGGCTTGCCAGCTTAACTTTTCAGGGGGGCTCGGCAGTTCCTGATTGTCGCCGGGAACCTGCCCGCCGGCACGGGCAAGTTTCGAGATGATGACGTAGTCGTGTGCCCGGTGTACTTTGCCGTCAGTCAGGGTGATGCTGGCAGCGTACCACCCGTCCCCTGCATCTGTCGGGATATCCAGCTGCTTTATGAAGACACGTTTATCCGGGCGGTCTTTTTTGCTGATGGTGAGGTAACTGGAGAGATCAAGTCGGGTCAGCAGCCTGTTATCAGGGTAAAGGATATCAATCTGCCGGATATCGTCATACCCGGCAGTCGAGAACAGCGGCATGAAGAAGAGCGGACGGCCTGGCCAGTTGCAGACATGAATGTCAAAGAATCCGGCCATACTGTAATGCTTGTCACCAGACGTGGCGGCCAGTAAAATTTTCGGAACGTGCAGGCAGAGGGTCAGCAGGGTAACAGTGGCTAGCAACCGTGTCTTTAAGGCAGGTCGTCTGGTGTAAATGCCCGGGTATGTGCGGGTTTGTTTCATTTGTTTTTCTCAGAGAGGAATCTGAGATTCACCTCGCGAATCCGCAGGGACATGCTGCGCAGCATGCCGATACTGATGTCAGGGTAACTTAGTATTAGTCCCCGCAGGCGTGTTTTTTCCAGGGTTAATACAGTGGCATCTTCAAGTACGTGGGCCGTTGCAGAGCGGGGCAGGTCATCCAGCAGGTTCATTTCACCGAAGGTATCACCAGGCTCAAGCACAGCAATATAGTTCTCGCTGCAGGGGGCCATATCAATGGTGATACCGATTTTGCCCGAGACAAGTATGTACAGGTGGTCGCCCTGGTCATTGATTTCAAATATGTGGTCACCCGCAAAGTACTCCTGTTTCTCCAGTGACTGTGCAACCATGCGCAGATCATCGGTGCTAACCAGTGAGAAGACCGGCGATTGTTTCAGCAGCAACAGGCGGTCAAAGATATCCGGCATGTACTTTTCCTGTCTTCACGGGTTGCAGCGCCTGTCTGCCGCACTGGCTTAACCAGTTGTTGCCATGGGAGGCACACCAGTGCAGTACGTCATCTGCACACGCAAAGAACTGTCCTTTTTTTCCAAAATCTCCGCCGGCAGATCTCTGCAGGGCATCACTCAGGTTGCTGATCATGGTTCCCTTGTCGAGATTCCCGAGCACCTCGCAGGCATTGGCAATATGGCGTGGATCGCCGCTTGAGAAACCGGCATGGATGATCCTGATAGTTTCCCTGTTATACAGGGACTCAAGTGCCAATAGTACCAGTTCTATGGTCTGGTCGAGTTGTTCCTGCAGCGTGTATTGCAACAGGGAGCGGGCAGCATTCCCGGCACTTTCGTCAGCGTTTTCCAGCGTGGCAAGTGCATCCTGCAGCAATAGTATTTCCCCGGATTTGCTGCGCGCGATTTCCTCGAATACAGTCCCTGGCAAGTGTGCGTCCATCAGTGACGTCAGCAGGGCCTGCTGGGCACGCAGGCTGGCCTGGTTTCCGGAGATCCAGTCCAGTGCGCATTTCTTATAATTTTCTGAAACGGACCGCAGCATTTCAATGCCTGTTTCCCGCACGCGCAAATGGCCGTCCCCGATGGCTTGCAGGATCAGGCTGCTGCACTGGTCACTCTTGATCAGGTGCAGACAGCCGACGGCGGCCTGACGAATCCCCGGGTCCTCGCTGGCAAGATTGTGTATGACAGCAGCAATGATGACCGGTGAAATACTCTCTTGCCAGTGATGCAGACCCTGCAAGGCACACAGTCTGGCGCCTTCTGTGGGGGTAGCAAGCAATGCGGTAAATGTATCCAGATAGCCAGGTAACAGCGTCTGTTTCTCCTGTTCGGAGAGCAGGGCGAGGTCCGGAATATTGTCCATGGATGCCTGTCGTGAAATTGTGTCTGACTGTAGCAATGTTTGCCATGAAGTTATTGCCCTGTTGCGACAGTTATGTGCATCAGGATAGCGCAGGGCAGCATGGATGGCTGCAGACCGCAGGCGGTGATTGCTGCTGTCCAGCTGTGTGATGGCGTCGGTAATCGTTTTTTGGTTACCTTTTTCCAGCAACAGTCGCATGACTGTTGCCTTCAGGTGCAGGTCACCCTTCTCGCCAAGCCTGCGTAATTCGTCTACATGGCAGGACAGGTCAAGCGGGACGAGTATGTTCAGAATGCGATCTGCTGTGGCATTATCCATGCTACTGGCGCGTTTCAGGATACCTTCCACCGCTTTCTCCGGAAAAGAGCCGGCGAGAATTCTTGCAAAGGCAACTGCAACTTCTGCATCAGGGTGATTGATGCCCTGCATAACCTCGTCCAGTGTTTTTTTTCCGCTACCCTGCAAGTCTGAATACATGTGCTTGTCCGGCAGGAACAGGCGTTCCTTCAGCGTGGCAAGCAGGGTCCCGACATAGGCCTTGTTCATTTGTCGGCTGTATAGCAGGTACAGGCCGGCGGTGAGGATACCAGGAACCAGAAAATAGACAGGACTATCCAGATGTTGCATCAATATCAGTAATACGCCGCACAGCATTAATGCCAGCGGCAGCACCAGTGCAATTGACATGGCACGGGCTCGCCCCTGCATGTAGGCGGGGAGTGCATTGAAGAACATGCTCCGGACCGGGTTCCTGAAGGCAGGCATGAGGGAATCCTTGTTGACGCTGCCAAGCAGGGCGGCTGGCAGGGTAAAGCTGAAGGTCAGGGCGGTGAGGCAGGCCAGGGTGGTTGCTGGAAAGAGCAGGTTAATGGTGCGTACACCAAAGTGTTTGATGGCCCGGCTGGTAACAAATAATTGCATAAACAGCGCTATGACACTGGTGGTGGCTGTCAGCAG
>JASJGW010000174.1:0-3677 GCA_033791305.1 Gammaproteobacteria bacterium
CCCGGACAATGACTCCGTACTTTATCAGCTCGCACGTGCCTATGAATATACCAATGAGCCGGAGCTGTCCCTGTCATCGCTGGCAGAGCTGATCAGGCGGTATCCAGACAGTCGATACGTAATTGAATCACATTTCCGGCGCGGAGAGATCCTGTTTGTACAGAAGGACTATCGAGGGGCTGAATTGGCCTACCAGGCGGTCGTCACAAGCGGAGACGGCAATCCATTCTTTCGCCAGTCTCTCTACAAAATGGGCTGGTGCTTCTTCAAACAAGGCATGTTCAACGACACACTGGATGCATTTATCGCCCTGCTGGATCTGGAGCTACAGGGTATTGAAAATCAGGAAACTGTTTCCGGAGAAATACGCCTTGAGCATCTTTCGCGTGCCGACCAGGAGCTGATAAATGACACCCTGCGTGCAGTAAGCCTGAGTTTTTCCTATGAAGCCGGTGCCTCCTCAGTTTCCGAATACTTTTCACGCGAGGGGCAGCGTGATTATGAAGATATCATCTACAATCGGCTCGGATTACTGTATTTGAAAAAAGAACGCTTTAATGATGCAGCACAGACATTCCAGATGTTTGTTGAAAATAATCCCGTTCATCAGCAGGCGCCATCATTCCAGATGCGTGTTATTGAAACGTATCAACAGGCAAAATTTCCGACCCTGGTCCTGGATGCAAAGAAATCTTTTGTCGACCGCTATCAGCTGCAGGGTGAATACTGGGTACATCATTCACCAGAGGACAATCAGCACACACTTGATTTCCTGAAACTCACAATGACCGATCTGTCACGTCACTATCATGCACTGGCACAAAAAAACAGAAAACCGGAAGATTATCAGCAGGCCACACACTGGTATCGCACCTTCCTCGCATCCTTTGCAGAAGACAAGGAAGCACCAGAGATGAACTTTCTTCTCGCAGAACTGCTTTATGAATCCGGTGATTACCAACAGGCAACGCGTGAATACATAGCTACTGCATATAATTATGGTGATCATGAGCAGGCCAGCGAAGCCGGTTATGCTTCCGTGCTTGCCTATGCAATGCATGAACAGACACTTAGCGGGGCAAATAAACAGACATGGCACAATCAGGCCACTGAAAACGCATTGCGATTCGCACAGAGCTTCCCCGAACATCCCGAATCACTCGCCGTACTTACCAGGACCAGTGAGGACCTGCTGGCTGCAGGTGCGAATGAACGTGCCGCAAGCGTTGCACAAGCCGTCATCGATAATAGTCACGCTACACTGCCGCAACAGCGTATAGCATGGACAGTACTGGCACATGCACGCTTCGACCTTGACGATTTTCTGCGGGCTGAAGCCGCCTACCAGGAAGTTTTGCATCGTCTGCCACCTGATAGCAATGATAAAGACAATATAATAGAGAAACTAGCAGCATCAATATACAAACAAGGTGAAGAGGAGGAGGCAGCAGGCAACATGGTTGCAGCAGTTGAGCATTTCCAGCGGGTAGGCGAAGTCACACCGACTGCCAGCATCGCGGCAACCGCAGAATATGACGCAGCTGCAGGCTTGATGAAGCTGCAACAGTGGTCGCAGGCAGCAGCTGTACTGGACCGTTTCAGGGCCAGTTACCCGGATGACCCACGGCAGTCAGAGGTGACCCGGCGTCTTGCTACTGTTTATCTTGCAGAGGAACGACCATTGCAGGCTGCTGCTGAATTTGAGCGCATCGGCCGTAATCATGCTGATCCGGAACTACGCCGGCAGTCACTGTGGCAGTCAGCTGAACTGTACGCACAGGCACATCGACCTGAGCAATCCATCAATATTTATCATAAATATATCGAGGAATTCCCACAACCTGTTGAAGATGCAATCGAAGCCCGCCAGCACATTGCCAGGTATTACCTTGCTGCTGGTGATGCTGGTGAATACCAGCGATGGCTGGCAGATATCATCAAGGCAGACCGGCAGGCTGGGACGTCCCGGACAAACCGGACACGCTACCTTGCTGCCATGGCACAGTTCAATCTTGCAGAAGCAAAGTACAGGAAATACCGTGCCACCAGCCTTGATCTGCCACTCAAGAAAAGCCTTGCAACCAAGAAACGGCTGATGGAAAGTACTCTGCTGCTCTACGAACAGGCCGCCAACTATGACATCGCCGAAGTCACAACCGCAGTCACCTTCCGTACAGCAGATATATATATGCTGTTAAGTACAGCACTCATGGACTCCGAACGCCCGCCCGGACTTGCCGGGGAAGCCCTTGAGCAATACAACATACTGCTTGAAGAGCAGGCATATCCGTTTGAGGAGCAGGCCATTTCCCTGCATGAAACAAATATTGCACGCATAAATACAGGATTCTATGACAGCTGGATCGAAAAGAGTATGCAACAACTGGCCCTGCTGGTCCCTGCACAATATGCAAAACTGGAAAGGAGAGCATCCTATGTTGAATCAATCCAGTAACAAGCAGATAAAGTCTTTATCTATACGCAACGGGGTCCTTTCACTGACAACAGTGGTGTTTTTCCTGACCTTGTTATCATCTGGCTGCAGCACCATGCAGAGCACAAATACACCCGCTCGAATGACTGAAACCTCAGTAGATGCAACTACTCGGCATCAACAGGCAATGACTGAACCGTCAGTAGAAGTAACTTCCCGGCATCAACAGGCAGTGAAACTAATGCAGGAAGAACAATGGCAGGCAGCTGTTAACATGCTTGAGGCTATCACCACGGAACAGCCTGCATTATCCGGTCCCTGGCTGAACCTTGGCATCGCCTATACAAAACGGGGTAACAGTAGTGCTGCCGAATCCTCCTTCAAACACGCCATTGACGTGAATGCAGGCAATATTGAGGCCTATAACCAGCTTGGCATTCTGTATCGTCGTACCGGGCGCTATGAGGAAGCACGGCACATCTATGAAACTGCCCTGGAGATTGATCCTGACAATATCAGTCTTCACTGGAATCTGGCCATTCTGCATGACACCGACCTGCCAGATCCTCGCAAGGCCCTGTTACATTTTCAGCGTTACCAGCAGATCACGGGCTCGGGTAACCCACATTTACAGTCCTGGATTAACATCCTTGCGAAGGACTCACAGGCAAGCAGCATGGCAGTGAGGGTAAATCCGTGAAACCAATACTGAGACATGGCCTGTTACTTACATGCCTGATAACCCCCTATATCCAGGGACATACAGAAGAGACTATGAACCTGGATGGATCCACCATTGTTGGTAACCGCGAACTACCCAAGGCATTGCATATCGTCCCCTGGAAATCCGCCGAGGCAGGCGATCTTGCCGGGCGCCCGATGAATAGTCTGATAGATGAGGTACTGGCACCTGTGGACCGTGACGTGTTCCTCAGAGAACTCGAATACTTCGAAGTGGTTCACAGTTCTGACCCTCACGATCAGTAATTATTCAAAACAGGAGCAACATCACAACAGGGTCAACAAATACGGCCGTATAAGACTTGCAAGGCTGCATATTTCCCGTGCCGGGGATTGATAAATATTTTTTTGTAACGCGGATAATAAACAGGAGTATTTTATGGACGCTTATAACACTATTGTCGGTTTTTTCCAGTCCGGCGGATTTTTCATGTATCCGATCATGCTGGTACTGGCCCTGGGGCTGGCCATTGCCATTGAACGCTACATTTACCTGACCATG
>JASJGW010000175.1:0-8607 GCA_033791305.1 Gammaproteobacteria bacterium
CCGGCAATTGCAGCTCAAGGAGTAGTAACCTGCCTTTGCCACATGCAACCTCGATGCCCGTCTTGTCAACTGACTGCACCGTACCCGGCAGGGCCTCTGCCTCGCCCGTGACGACAAGTGCATCCCAGATACGCAGCTGGCGGCCAGCGTAACGCGTCTCTGCCACCGGCCATGCATTAAACGCCCGAATGCGGCGCATAATCTCAACAGCCGGAGCACTCCAGTCGATACGCGCCTCGGATTTCTCCAGTTTGCCTGCATAGCAGGCCAGTGCATCATCCTGCCAACGGGGTTCGAGCTGACCCTGCTCCAGTGCGGTGAGGTTGTCTGACAGCAGCTGTGCCCCCAGTTGCGCCAGTTTGTCGTGCAAGCGGCTCCCGGTGTCTTCTGCCTCTATCGAGGAAACAGTACTTGCAAGTACCGGCCCGGTATCCAGTCCGGCATCCATCTGCATCAGGCAGACACCCGTCTCGGTGTCACCGGCAAGCATGGCACGCTGAATCGGCGCCGCGCCCCGCCAGCGCGGCAGCAACGAAGCATGCACATTGACACAGCCCATGCGGGGTATGGTCAGTACACCCGGAGGCAGTATCAGGCCGTAGGCAATAACGACCATCAAATCCGGTTGCAGCGCTGCCAACGCCTGTTGTGCTGCTTCGGTCTTAAGCGAATCCGGCTGGTAGACAGGCAGGCCATGCTGCTTGGCCAGCTGTTTCACGGGACTTGCGGTAGTCTTGCGACCGCGTCCTGCCGGCCGGTCTGGCTGGGTATACACCGCAACAACATCCTGTGGACTGTCTAGCAAGGACTGTAACGCCGGAACAGAAAATTCCGGCGTCCCTGCAAATACGATTTTCATGGTATTACCAGTAAACCCCCGGCGGCCTGATTCAAACCTGGGTCAGATAACCCGCTTGTCAGGTGCTGCTGTTGGTTCCGGCGCTGGCTGTCGCTGCTCTTTTTCCAGTTTTTTCCGGATTCTCGTGCGCTTGAGCTGCGAGAGATAATCAACAAACAGCTTGCCTTCCAGGTGGTCGATTTCATGCTGGATACATACCGCCAGCAGGCCATTTGCCTCCATTTCCAATGACTGCCCGTCGCGATCGAGCGCACGTATGCGGATCTGATCGGCACGTTGAACCATCTCATAGACGCCCGGGACCGAGAGACAGCCTTCCTCCATTTCCTCTTTACCCTCAAAATCGAGGATTTCCGGGTTAATCAGGTATAAAGGCTCGCTCTTATCTTCCGATACATCAATGACAATGACCCGTTTGTCGACATTGACCTGGGTAGCGGCCAAACCGATGCCGGGCGCTGCATACATGGTCTCAAGCATGTCATCCATGAGTTTACGGATGGCGTCATCCACCTGTTTAACAGGTCGGGCGACATTGCGCAGACGCGGGTCAGGGAAGTGCAGGATATTGAGGGTAGTCATGTGATTGCCGTCACGATTCTGGATAAATGTACCAAATATACTGTACCACAAACATATATGCGGCTGTTGCGGAAGTCTATAAAAGGTTTTGTTCTGTGTGGGTTTTCCGCTAGACTCGCGCATGAGCTGGGACTGCCGGAAAGACGCATTATTATTACTGTTAACCTGACAGGCATCGATACAAACTCGACGTAAAGGGACACCTATGCCAAGCAAGAGATTATTGGGAATCGTCTTCGCCGCTCTGTTTGCCGGCTCACTGTATGCAACAGACGTTGCTCTTAACCCGGAACACCCGGATCGTTACGTGGTCGCCAAGGGCGATACTCTCTGGGACATTTCAGCGATGTTTCTGCGTGACCCATGGCTCTGGCCAGAGGTTTGGTACGTCAACCCGCAGGTTGAAAACCCGCACCTTATTTACCCGGGTGACATCCTGACACTTGTTTATGTCGACGGTAAACCACAACTGCAGATGTCACGCGGCTATCCAACTGTCAATCTTTCACCACAGATTCGCGAGGAAAGCCTCGAGAATGCAATCCCCACCATTCCGCTTGACGCCATCCAGCCATTTCTGACCCGCGCGATCGTGGTGGGTGCAAACGAGTTGGAAACCGCACCCTATGTTGTCGCAAGTGCAGGTGAACACGTAATAACCGGTGTCAGCGACCGTGTATACATCCGAGGCATCGACGACAGTAACAATTCAGTTTATGACATCTTCAGGCCAGGCGGCCCTTATATAGATCCAGACACCGATGAAGTGCTGGGATATGAAGCCCTTTATGTCGGCAGCGGCCCAATCGAGCAATACGGCGATCCGGCGACATTATTTCTGGCCGAAACCACCCGTGAGATACGCATTAGTGATCGCCTACGGCCTGCCGAGCGATCTACACCGGTTACGCATTTTCAGCCGCATGCACCGGATACTGACATCGAAGGCCATATTATTTCCGTGATTGACGGTGTTACCCAGATAGGACAGTTCAATGTCGTCGCTATTGACCTGGGTACTCGCGAGGGCATTGAAGCCGGCCACGTCTTCAGGATTTTCCAGAGAGGACGTGTAATTAAGGACATGGTCAGCAGCACGCGTAATGATACGGTGAAACTACCGGACGAAGATGCCGGCCTTATCATGGTCTTTCGCACCTTTGAGAAAGTCAGTTTCGGTCTCGTGATGAAAGCGACCAACGCTATCCATATTAACGACTTTGTACGCACCCCCTGAAACCGGGACTCCTGACACCATGGACGGTGAAAAAATGCACGAAGACATTAAACACCTGCCGATGAGCGTAAGCTAGCCGTCATGGCTGGCACGCTCTCGACCCTGGCAACCACAAACACCCTCTCCGACTGGCTCACCCTTTACCACGCACCGGGCGTGGGTGCAGTGACCTTCCACCGCTTGCTGGAAATGCACCCGGCCCCGTGCGATCTGCTACATACCGGCACAGAACAGTTACGCAAGCTGGGCCTGAAGCAGGCCACTATTGATGCCCTGCGGCATCCTGATGAAGAGGCAATCGCACACGATCTCGAGTGGCATGAGAAACCAGGCAACCGGATTATGAACTGCAGGGATCCGGATTACCCTGCGCTGTTGCTGCAAATACCAGCCCCCCCGCCGCTACTCTACGTCCATGGTAATATCGGCATTCTGGGTGAACCGCAGCTGGCCATGGTTGGCAGTCGCAACCCGACTGCCTCGGGACAGCGAACGGCAACCGAATTTGCACGCCACCTGTCCGCGGCAGGCCTGATAATCACCAGTGGTATGGCTCTGGGTATCGATGCCGCCAGTCACCAGGGTGCACTGGATACCGGCAGCCCTACCATTGCGGTCATGGGTACCGGTCTTGATCGTGTTTACCCTGCACGCCACCGCGATCTCGCACGACAGATTGCCGAACAGGGTGCACTGGTGTCCGAATTCCCCGTCGGCACACCACCGCTTGCCGAGAATTTCCCTCGCCGCAACCGCGTCATCAGCGGTCTGAGTCTGGGTACGCTGGTTATTGAAGCGGCACTGCGATCCGGTTCACTAATTAGCGCGCGCTATGCCGGTGAACAGGGACGCGAAGTATTTGCCATTCCTGGCTCGATTCATAACCCGCTGGCACGTGGCTGCCATCACCTGATTCGCCAGGGAGCAAAACTGGTTGAAACGGCGCAGGATGTAATCGATGAACTCGGTGCCCTTGCGGATGCCTGCACGGCCCATTCCCGGCCAGAGAATATGAACAAACAAACCGGGCACACCCATGAACTTGACGCAGAATACCTGCAACTTCTTGATATTATTGACTTTGCCAACACATCTGTTGATCAGCTGGTAACAAGGAGTGGATTGACGCCAGCCGAAGTTTCCTCCATGCTCCTGCAGCTGGAAATGAGCGGTTATATTGCATCCAGCCCTGGAGGACTTTATAACCGACTGAAATAAAAGGTCAAATAATGAAAGAAAACGTCTTCGACGTGCTGATGTACTTGTTTGAGAACTATTATATGGATGATGACAGCCCGGTCACATCTGATCGTGAATCGGTACAACAGGAGCTCAGTCAAGCAGGTTTTCCAACGCGTGAGATTGATCGGGCCTTTCTCTGGATGGAAGGACTGGCCAGTGAGTCAAACCCACCCGCCACGCAATCCGAATATTCATTACGGCTGTTCTCAAGCCGTGAAATGGACCGGCTCGATACCCCCTGCCGTGGCTTTATTTTGTTCCTCGAACATATGGGTGTATTGACACCCGCCAGCCGCGAATTGACCATTGATCGCGCCATGGCACTGGAAAATGAAGACTTTGATCTTGACCAGTTGAAATGGGTCGTCCTGATGGTGTTGTTTAACCAACCCGGTGAAGAGGCAGCCTACGCCTGGGTGGAAGACTTGGTATTTGACAATTTAACTAACCGCCTTCACTGACATACCTGCAGCACGCCCCGTCGACACCGCAGCCAAACCTAACGAATCATTATGAGCAAGAACCTTGTAATCGTAGAGTCACCTGCAAAGTGCAAAACCATCAAAAAGTACCTTGGCAAGGACTATAACGTCATGGCGTCCTACGGACATGTCCGTGACCTGATTCCCAAGGAGGGCGCCGTCGACACCGAGCACGATTTCAACATGAAATACCAGCCGATCGATCGTAACTCCAGGCATGTCGATGCCATCGTCAAGGAAATGAAAAAATCCGATGCACTCTATTTGGCGACTGACCCGGATCGAGAAGGTGAAGCGATCTCGTGGCATCTGTGTGAATTACTCAAGGAACGCAAGGCGCTGAAGGACAAGCCGGTACACCGGATTGTCTTCAATGCCATCACCAAGCGTGCCGTCAATGAAGCGGTTGAACATCCGCGCGACCTGTCCATCCAGCTCATCAATGCACAGCAGGCGCGGCGCGCACTGGACTACCTGGTCGGCTTCAAACTGTCGCCCCTGCTCTGGAAAAAAATACGGCGCGGCCTGTCTGCCGGACGCGTACAAAGCCCGGCACTGCGGATGATTGTGGAGCGTGAAGTCGAGATTGAAAACTTCAAACCACGCGAATACTGGTCACTGGAAGGTGACCTCAGCAAGGACAAGCAGGCATTCGTGGCGCGCCTTACACACCTGCATAATGAAAAACTCAAGCAGTTTTCGATAACAGACGAAGTCAGTGCCACCAGCGCCAGATCAGAACTGCTGGATGCAGCCAACGGTAACCTTGTTGTAGAAAATGTTGAGAAAAAGCAGCGCAAACGGAATCCAACCGCACCGTTCACAACCTCCACACTGCAACAGGAAGCCTCGCGAAAACTGGGATTCACTGCCAGTCGAACCATGCGTGTTGCGCAGCAGCTCTATGAGGGCATCGACACGGGCGAGGAGGCCGCAGGCCTGATTACCTATATGCGTACCGACTCGGTAAATCTGGCACCGGAGGCACTGGATGAACTACGCGCCTACATCCCGGAACGCTATGGCAAGGATGCATTGCCTGCAGAGGTGCATACCTACAAAACCAAGGCCAAGAATGCCCAGGAAGCGCATGAAGCCATCCGGCCCACTTCAATACGCAAAACACCGGGTGAGATAAAAAAGTACCTGTCCGCCGAGCAGTTCAAGCTGTATGACCTGATCTGGAAACGCACCATCAGCAGCCAGATGATTCATGCCACCATCGACACTGTCAGCGTGGACTTCAAATGCGGTGACGGCAATCTGTTTCGCGCTAACGGTTCAACCATTGTTGACCCGGGATTCATGGCAGTATACCAGGAAGACGTTGACGACAAAAAGGGTGGCAAGGATGAAAGCCTGCTGCCACCCCTGAAAAAGGGCGACACATGTAAACTGGCTGCCATACGGGCAGACCAGCATTTTACCGAACCACCCCCGCGTTTTTCCGAAGCAAGCCTGGTCAAGGCACTTGAAGAACACGGTATTGGTCGCCCATCGACCTACGCCACTATTATTTCAACTCTGCAGGCACGTGACTACGTCACACTCGAGAAAAAGCGCTTTTATCCAACAGATGTGGGCCGTGTGGTAATAGAGTTCCTGACAGACAACTTCAACTCATATGTCGACTACGACTTCACCGCCGGACTGGAAGACGAGCTGGATGCTGTCGCTCGCGGAGAAAAGGAATGGGTGCCCGTCATGAACGAGTTCTGGAAACCCTTCCAGAAACTCATTGGGAAAGACTACGACCGACCATATCCGAAACTCATCGATGAAAAGTGTCCTGAATGCGGCAAACAGTTGCAGCTGAGTCTCGGCAGGGGTGGCTTCTTTCTGGGTTGTTCGGGCTATCCGGATTGCAAATACACGCGCAATGTTGGTGAAGACAAGGAAAGTGCAGAACCGGAAGTGGTAGAGGGCCGCAGTTGCCCTGAATGTAATTCAAACCTGATTATTAGATCGGGACGTTACGGAAAATTTATTGGCTGCAGCAGCTACCCGGATTGCAAACATATTGAACCACTGGAAAAACCGGAAGATACAGGCGTGCAATGCCCGGAATGCAAAAAAGGCAACATCCTGAAACGCAAATCCAGGCGCGGCAAGGTGTTCTTTTCCTGCGAACGTTACCCGGACTGCAAATATGCCATTTGGAACCAGCCACTGGCACAGCCCTGCCCGAGCTGCCACTGGCCAATCACCTCTATCAAGACCACCAAACGTTCCGGCACCCAGCGAGTGTGTCCGCAGCAGGACTGCAAGTTTGCAGAACCGTGGGATGCACCCGTGCCCGCCATGGAGAAGGTGGAAGAATAGATCTTGTATTGTCACCCTGAAAACACAGCCAGCCGTTCTTCACCGTGAGCTGGCATATCCGTGAAGCCGTGCGACAGCTGGCAGCAGGAGGCATTATCGCCTACCCGACTGAAACCGTGTACGGACTCGGATGCGACCCGTTCAATGGCCAGGCAGTACTGCATTTGCTCGCACTCAAAAAACGTGACGTGAAACAGGGCCTCATCCTTGTCGCCAGCGAATTATCACAGCTGGAACCCTTACTGCAGCCATTAAAGCCAGCCGCAAAGAGGCGTGTATACAGCACACCTGCGACACCCGTAACATGGGTATTGCCCTGTTTGCCCGAGATACCTGTCTGGCTACGCGGCAGCCATGACTCTCTGGCCATTCGTGTTACCTCCCACCCGCTCGCCGCTGATCTATGCGACGCATGGGGCGGTCCACTGGTTTCAACCAGTGCCAATATTCATGGCAGGCACCCGACAACCAGCCCGCTACTGGTACGCAAGGCATTTAACGGGCAACTTGACTGCATCCTGCACGGCCCGCATGGCAACAATACCGCCAGTGAAATTCGTAATGGACTGACCGGTGCTGTTCTGCAGCGCGGTACAGCACACACAGAATTGTTAAAGGAGCAATGACATGCACCGGCCAACAACCCACACCCTATGAGAGCAGTTATCTGCCATGTCTGACAGTCAAATCAACAACACAGATATAGAACTTGTCCGTGACTACCTGCTGACGCTGCAGGACAATATCTGCACAGCCGTTGAAGAAACAGATGGCAAGGGCCGTTTCCGTGAAGATAGCTGGTCACGTGATGAAGGAGGGGGTGGTCGTTCACGGATCATGGAAGACGGTATGGTATTCGAGAAGGCCGGAATTAACTTCTCACACGTCTTCGGTGCCAAATTGCCACCCTCCGCGACAGCTGCCCGGCCGGAGCTAACTGGCCGTTCATTCCAGGCCATGGGTGTTTCTCTCGTTATTCACCCGCACAATCCCTATGTCCCGACAACTCATGCCAATGTCCGTTTCTTTGTCGCCGAAAAAGCAGGGGCCGATCCTGTCTGGTGGTTTGGCGGCGGCTTTGACCTGACACCCTACTACGGCTTCAGGGAAGATGCATTCCACTGGCACCGATTGGCACAGGAAGCCTGTACACCTTTTGGCAAGGACATTTATCCACGCTATAAAAAATGGTGTGATGACTACTTCTACATCAAACACCGTAACGAACCACGCGGTATCGGCGGCCTGTTCTTCGATGATTTAAACACTGGCAACTTTGAATATTGCTGCTCGCTCATGATCAGTGTTGGCAATCACTTTCTGCCTGCCTACATGCCAATTGTCGAGCGTCGCAAGGACATCGCCTATGGAGAACGGGAAAAAGATTTCCAGCGTTACCGCCGGGGACGCTACGTGGAATTCAACCTGGTCTATGACCGGGGCACACTGTTTGGTCTGCAATCAGGCGGGCGCACCGAGGCCATCCTGATGTCACTACCACCGCAGGTGAACTGGCGCTACGATTGGCAACCCGAGCCCGACACACAGGAAGCGGAGCTCTACGAGGTCTTCCTCAAGCCCAGAGACTGGCTGGAAAACCCGTAGCACCGATCCCTGGCGAGTCGCTCCCGGCATGGCCCAGACCAGCCTCTCGACCGGTTCCGGTCTCAGCTTCTCCCTGCCTCCCGCGACGTACCTACATCCCCGGCGCGCCGCTCCCGGCATCCTGCCTCCCGCGACGTACCTACATATATGGACCCACTCCGGTTTGCAAGATAATTGATCATTGATGTGAGAGGAAATCATTGCTCTCATATATCCGGCCTGTTTGTGGAAGTTTGCTCCTTCCTGGCCCCAATGGTTATTTGCGCTCATCCTCCTCA
>JASJGW010000176.1:0-2803 GCA_033791305.1 Gammaproteobacteria bacterium
GGTGGCCGCTGCGAAGCCTGCCAGGGAGACGGGGTTATCAAGGTCGAGATGCACTTCCTCGCCGACATCTACGTACCCTGCGATGTCTGCAAGGGGAAACGTTACAACCGTGAAACACTGGAGATACGCTACAAGGGCAAGAGCATCCACGAAATACTGGACATGACCGTCGAGGATGCACTGCCGTTCTTCAGCCCTATCCCGGTCGTTGCACGCAAGTTGCAGACACTGATGGACGTCGGTTTATCCTATTTAAAACTGGGGCAAAACGCCACCACCCTCTCCGGTGGTGAGGCACAGCGCATCAAGCTGGCACGGGAATTATCAAAACGCGACACGGGAAAGACACTGTATATACTGGATGAACCCACCACCGGCCTGCACTTCCATGACATCGCGCAATTACTGGCGGTACTGCACCGCCTGCGCGATCATGGCAATACCATCATTGTCATTGAACACAACCTGGATGTCATCAAGACCGCCGACTGGATCATCGATCTGGGCCCCGAAGGCGGAACCGGTGGTGGTGAAATCGTCGTCACAGGCACACCGCATGATGTTGCCCGCCACGAAACCGCCTACACCGGCCTGTATCTTAAAAAGGCGCTGGAACGTCACCCGCCGCACTCTGAGGGCCTCGTAAAAATCAGTTCTGCATAGCTAGTGTAGCGAAGCCCAACCTGCAAAATGCTTTTACAGCACCCTCGCTCTGCAGATGGATAACCGGTACCTGTATGGCTATGGCTTAAGCAACTCGAGCACAGTGGCAGCCATTGTAGTGACACCGGTGACCAGGGTCGCCTCCACATCAGGGTAGAACAAGGGTGAATGCAGCGAAGGCGGAGGTTCTCCTGATGCCGCGTAAGCGTCCAGGCGTTCCTGACTGACAGCCCCCAGCCAGTACATCAGAATCGGGATACCCGCTCTCCCGAAGCGACTGAAGTCTTCTCCCCCCATCGTCTGTTTCGAAAGTTCAATATTTTCCTCACCAACCTGGTCTTGGAAAGCGGGCCTCAGCCGGGCAGTGAGCCCGGGGTCATTGAACAGCGATGGCGTCCCCTCGGCAATCTCGACCAGCGGTTCCGGTGCCCCTGCGCCACTGGCAACCGACTCTGCCTTGTGTTTGATGGCTGCCAGCAATTGCTGGCGGACCTCTTCGGAAAAACTGCGAACGGTGAGTTGCAGCTTTACCGTGTCGCCGATGATGTTGTGCTTGGTGCCGCCGTGTATCGAGCCAACGGTAATGACAGCGGGTTCGATCGGGTCAATCTCGCGACTGACGATCGTTTGCAGTGCCAGCACCAATTGTGCCGCCTGCACCACAGGATCAATCGTGGTGTGCGGATATGCGCCATGCCCGCCTTTGCCATACAGGGTGATATCGACACTGTCGACATTGGCCATGGTGTAACCGGGACGATAACCGATCTGGCCGGTTGCCATTATCGGAGAGACATGCAAGGCCACGGCAAAATCTGGTTTGGTAAAGCGCTCAAACAAACCGTCGTCCAGCATCGCACGGGCACCGGCACCCCGTTCCTCGGCCGGTTGACCAAGCAGCATGACAGTACCTTTCCACAACGACTGGTTGGCTGCCAGATAACAGGCCACACCGATAATATTGGTCATGTGGACATCATGTCCGCAGGCGTGCATCACACCGACCTCACCGCCATCTTCATTCACGGTGTGTACCCTGGAAGCAAATGCCAGCCCCGTTCGTTCGATCACCGGCAGGGCATCCAGATCAGCGCGCAGCATCACCACGGGACCGGGGCCATTCTCCAGCAAGCCAACGACGCCATGACCGCCCACACCGGTGGTTACTTCAACACCACAATCCCGCCACGCGTCAGCCAGCCGGGCAGCCGTTTTTACTTCCTGGAACGAGAGTTCAGGCTGCGAATGAAATTCACTATAGAGGATAAGCAGCTCATCCAAATGCACTTCCGACCACTGCCGGGGCTCCTCGGCAGCCTGCAGAGCAGGCAATGCGGCCAGCCAAACAATCAAAATCCGGAATAACAGACCCATCGTCTTGTTCATTGTACGCATCGTCTCTCTTTGGCATTGACTGGCATCGGGAACAACAACGGATAGAGTACTTGTAAAGAACAACAATCTGTAGAAATTTCTTAACAAGCATCCACCCTACAAACATCGAAGCCGGTGCCCACCTTCACAGCCAGCACCTCGTCAGCGCGGCCACGATTCACTGCAAACTCACCCAGGCCGTTTGAATTTTCATACCAGAACGCTGCACCCGGCGCGACATCCGTGAACGTGCGTGCCGATTTCAGCACCTGTCCATTCACCGACAGTGACTGCGTCATACTGAGTTTACTCGCCCGCAGCCCGGTGATTGCATTGCCAAAGCGGTCTAGATAGACCACACGGAACAAATCATCCGGCCAGTCCGGTTTCTGCAGACACCCGGCGAACACCGGGGTAGCATCGACCTTACCGCCGAAGGCCAATAACGCCGCAACAGGTGCAAATACATCACGACCATGAAAACTGCTGGAGACCCCGCTCGGCTCCGGCAATTCCCGGCAATCTACACGGGCGGCACGGCGCGCCAGCATTGCAAACAGGCCTTCGTTCGGTCCGACATACCAGCAGTCATCCGCATTCACCACGACAGCCGGACGCGAACCACCGACACCGGGATCAACAACACACAGAAACACCGTGGCAGGCGGAAACCCCGCGGCATAGGCCGGCAATAAACAGGCCGCTGCCTGCACATCCCAGGGTACAAGATCGGAAAAAAGATTAATGACGGGTATACCGGGCGCCT
>JASJGW010000177.1:0-8111 GCA_033791305.1 Gammaproteobacteria bacterium
TACTTGTTTAAATACAGCAGAAACGGTACCTTAGCAGCAACATTTTAGTCCCTGCGGAATTTCTGATGAACCTTAATTTTCTTGAATTTGAACAACCCATCGCCGAGCTGGAAGCGAAGATTGATGAGCTGAACTATCTCAGTGATGACTCAGACATCAATATTTCGGATGAAGTAAAGAAGATGAAAGAGAAAAGTCGCGCATTGACCGAGACTATTTTCTCGAATCTTACAGCCTGGCAGGTTTCCCAGCTGGCGCGTCATCCACAACGGCCCTATACGCTGGATTACATTATCCGGGTTTTTACCGACTTCGAGGAATTGCACGGGGACCGGCATTATGGTGATGACCATGCCATAATTGGTGGTATTGCCCGGCTGGAGGGTCAGCCGGTCATGGTCATTGGTCAGCAGAAGGGCCGTGATACCAGGGAGAAGCTGCTACGTAATTTCGGTATGCCGCGTCCCGAGGGTTACCGCAAGGCCTTGCGCCTGATGGAGATGGCAGAGCGCTTCAGGTTGCCGATATTGACCTTTATTGATACGCCGGGTGCCTACCCCGGTATTGGTGCAGAAGAGCGCGGTCAGAGCGAGGCTATCGCGAAGAATTTGCAGGTCATGTCCCGTTTGAAAACGCCGATTATCTGCACAGTCATTGGTGAAGGGGGGTCCGGTGGTGCGTTGGCCATTGGTGTGGGTGACCAGACGCTGATGTTGCAGTACAGCACCTACTCGGTGATTTCACCGGAAGGTTGTGCTTCTATTCTGTGGAAGAGTGCGGAGAGGGCATCCGATGCAGCGGAGGCGCTGGGTATTACCTCCGGGAGACTGCGTGATCTTGGCATGGTAGACAAAATCATTCCCGAACCCCTGGGTGGTGCGCATCGTGATGTCGACGCGGTTGTAGATAATGTCAAGCAGGCCCTGATGGAAACCCTTGAGGGATTGCAGAAAAAATCACAGGATGAACTGGTTGAAGCGCGTTACCAGCGCTTGATGGCCTACGGACAATTCACTGATCGTTAGCAGACGGCGGGTGTGCTCCGGTAAATCAGGTGGGCTTTTCCGCATGTACGTATGAAGTTTTCCCCTGACTATCTTCTGCAGCAATTACGCCAGTACCCCGACACGTCCTGTTACCAGGTGGCCTTCAGTGGTGGTCTGGATTCACACGCACTGTTGCATGCGCTGTGCACGGTGCGTGCTGTTCTGGATGCAGAGATCGGGGCTGTGCATGTCAATCACGGACTGCAGCAGGATGCCGGCCACTGGGAGTCGCATTGTCGACAGGTATGTGCCGGACTGAAGGTGCCGTACGTCTCGCTCACGGTGGACGGCATGGCCCGGCGTGGTGAGAGTCCGGAAGCGGCAGCACGGAGCGCGCGCTACATGGCTCTGGCAGACTGGTTGCCGGCAGAGCATTGCCTGTTAACCGCCCAGCATCAGGATGACCAGGCGGAAACCCTGTTGCTGCAGTTACTGCGTGGCAGCGGGGTGAACGGGCTGGCGGCCATGCCGGTCATGGCAATACTCGGCGCCGGCCGGCACCAGCGTCCATTGCTGGCCGTTAGCCGGGAGGCGCTGCAGCAGTATGCCGATGCACACATGCTGTCGTGGATCGAGGACCCCAGTAATGCGGATACCGCTATCAATCGCAATTACCTGCGCCAGCAGGTTTTGCCGGTGTTGCGGGAGCGCTGGCCTGCTGTTGCGTCAAGTCTGTCACGCAGTGCCGCTCACTGCGCGGACGCTGCACACCTGCTCGCAGACCTGGCTGAACAGGATTTGTGCGCCTTGAGCAGCCGTGAAGACAGTTTGTCGCTCGCGGGGCTTGCGGTATTACCTTGCGCACGCCAGAGCAATGTCTTGCGCCACTGGATTAAGCAGTTATCCGGAAGGACGCCGTCTACAGCAGTGCTCGCACGTATTCTGCATGATATGCACGGCAGTCGTCGTGATTCCGGGCCCTGTGTATGCTGGGGTGACTTTGAGATACGTCGTTACCGCGAGCAACTGTTTTTGCTGCGTCAGACCGAGTCTGGGGATCAATCCGCGGCGCTGGACTGGATCCTGGCCAGGCCACTGGCATTGCCGGGGGCGGGCGGGGTCCTGACAGCAACCCCGGAGACCGGTTGCGGTATCCGGGTGGCTGCGGTGCCTGATGGCCGTGTGCGGGTAGCCTGGCGTCAGGGGGGGGAATGTTGCATGCCCGCGGGGCGGGACCATCATCACAGCCTGAAAAAGCTGTTCCAGGAGCGGGGGGTTCCTCCCTGGGAACGGTCACGTATTCCATTAATCTATATCCAGGACCGGCTGGCTGCAGTGGCCGGTTTGTGGGTATGTGAACCATTCCAGGCCGGGCCTGCCGAGTCTGGCTTTATGATCAACTGGTTATCCGATCAGTATTCGACGGTCTGAGGGCGGATATTGTCCGTCGGGCAATTGAGGTAATCTCCCCAATCTGGTAAGTTTGCACCCGTCTTGCGGCAATGTTGTCGCGCCCGAATCCCAGGTAGTTAATGACCCGATTTATCTTTATCACCGGTGGTGTCGTGTCCTCTTTGGGCAAGGGCATTGCAGCGGCCTCTCTGGGCAGTCTGCTCGAAACACGTGGCCTCAAGGTGACGTTGCTCAAGCTGGATCCCTATATCAACGTTGACCCCGGTACCATGAGCCCGTTCCAGCACGGCGAGGTGTTCGTCACCAGTGACGGCGCTGAAACGGACCTCGACCTGGGCCACTATGAGCGCTTCGTCCGGACCACCATGACGAAGGACAATAATTTTACCACCGGCCAGATTTACGAGAGCGTCATTCGTAAGGAACGGCGTGGCGATTATCTGGGTGCCACGGTACAGGTCATCCCCCATATCACGGATGAGATAAAGAAGAGCATCCTCAAGGGCGCGGGTGATGCAGATATCGCTATGGTTGAAATTGGCGGTACGGTCGGTGATATCGAGTCGCTGCCTTTCCTGGAATCCATTCGCCAGATGGGCGTCGAACTGGGACATGAGCGCGCACTCTTCATGCATCTGACACTGGTCCCGTATATTGCGGCTTCCGGTGAAATAAAAACGAAGCCAACGCAGCATTCAGTCAAGGAATTGCGTTCCATCGGTATTCAGCCGGATATCCTGTTGTGCCGGGCGGACCGGCCGCTACCACCGACTGAACGTAGCAAGGTGGCATTGTTTACCAATGTTGAAGAACGTGCCGTTATTTCTGCTGTCGATGTGGACAGTATTTACAAGATTCCGCTACTGCTGCATGAGCAGCAACTCGACAACATCGTTGTGGAGAAAATGCATATCGATGCCGGACCGGCTGACCTGAGTGAATGGGAGCAGGTCGTGCGTGATACCGGGCGCCGTGAAGGCGGCGTGACCATCGCCATGGTTGGCAAATACGTAGAGTTGACCGAGTCATACAAGTCCCTGTCTGAAGCATTGATCCATGCCGGTATACACTCGCTCACCAACGTCAATATCAAATATGTCGATTCGGAAAAGATCGAACAGCACGGTACCGGTATACTGGAAGGGGTCGATGCCGTACTGGTGCCAGGCGGTTTTGGGCTACGTGGTGTCGAGGGCAAGATCGATGCGGTGCGTTATGCCCGTGAGAATAATATCCCCTATCTGGGCATCTGCCTGGGTATGCAGGTTGCGGTCATTGAGTATGCCCGCAATGTTGCCGGTTTGCAGGGCGCACATTCAACAGAATTCAACAAGGGCACTGAACACCCGGTCATTGCGTTGATTGAGGAATGGCAGCGTGCTGATGGTGGTCACGAATTGCGTAGCGAGGATTCGGATCTGGGTGGCACCATGCGTCTGGGCGGACAACAGTGCCGCCTGGCGCCGGGGAGTCTGGCGCATCATTTGTATGGAAAGGATGTGATCGAGGAACGGCATCGTCACCGTTATGAATTCAACAATCACTATCGTGAGCAGCTTGCTGCAAAGGGACTCGTCCTGTCGGGTGTTTCCATCGACGGCAACCTCGTTGAAGTCGTGGAAATTGCGACACATCCCTGGTTCTTCGCCTGCCAGTTCCATCCGGAATTTACCTCCTCGCCGCGTGATGGACATCCGCTGTTTACCAGTTTTATCGAGGCAGCCAGGGCCTACCAGGCAGGTCAACTGGGGGTCGCGCCGGCCGCTGTGGAGGCGGATGCCTGATTTGCAGGTCACCGGACTATTCTGCCATGCAGTTATGTAATTTCCAGGCCGGTATTAACCAGCCCCTGTTTCTGATTGCCGGGCCGTGCGTCATCGAGAACGAACAGCTCGTAATCGAGACTGCCGGGACACTGAAAGAAATAACAGCAGCGCTTGAGATACCGTTCATATTCAAATCATCCTTCGACAAGGCCAACCGGTCTTCACATAAAAGCTTTCGTGGTCCCGGCATGGAAGCGGGCCTGGCTATTCTTGAAAAGGTAAAGGCACAGATTGGTGTGCCGGTATTGACAGATGTCCACGAAGACACACCACTGGATGAGGTTGCAACTGTCGTTGATGTATTGCAGACGCCGGCATTCCTGTGTCGTCAGACGGACTTTATCCAGAACGTGGCCAGGCAGGGCAAGCCGGTCAATATCAAGAAAGGACAGTTTTTGTCACCGTGGGACATGAAGAACGTATCCGACAAGGCGCTCGCAACCGGCAATAAGCAGATCATGGTGTGCGAGCGCGGTGCTTCCTTTGGCTATAACAACCTGGTGTCGGATATGCGCTCCCTTGCCGTGATGCGTGACACCGGCGTCCCGGTCGTGTTCGATGCGACACATTCGGTGCAATTACCCGGTGGCCAGGGAAGCTGTTCCGGAGGCCAGCGTGAATTTGTCCCGGTACTGGCACGTGCGGCCGTCGCCGCCGGTGTTTCGGGTATCTTCATGGAAACACACCCGGACCCGGCCAATGCACTCAGCGATGGTCCCAATGCCTGGCCGCTCGGGGACATGCAGGCGCTGCTGGCGACCCTGAAAGAGATCGACAGCACTATCAAGGCGCTAGACCTGCCGGAAGCAGCGTTGATGAAGTAGTTTATCCTGTTTCGTTAAGTATTATACAAGCTATTGAGTTATGGAGAAATAATGTCAGATATATCTGAGGTAAAAGGGCGTGAAATCATTGACTCGCGCGGTAATCCAACTGTAGAAGCCGAGGTAACCCTGGGTTCGGGTGCCGTCGGACGCGCAGCCGTGCCTTCCGGCGCATCAACCGGTTCACGCGAAGCCGTGGAATTGCGGGACGGTGACAACAACCGTTTTGGCGGCAAGGGCGTGAGCAAGGCGGTCAACCATGTCAACACAGTGATTCGTGCTGCGGTGCTGGGCAAGGAGGCAAGTGCACAGGCTGACATTGATCGCCTGATGATCGAACTTGACGGTACCGAAAACAAGGGACGCCTGGGTGCCAATGCACTGCTGGCCGTGTCGCTGGCCAATGCGCAGGCCGTGGCACGTGAACAGGATACCGGTCTGTACCGCATGCTGGGCAGCGGTGATACGTTCCAGATGCCGGTACCGATGATGAACATTATTAACGGGGGGGTGCATGCGGATAACAGTGTGGACCTCCAGGAATTCATGATATTACCGGTTGGCGCGGGCAGTTTGCGTGAGGCGGTCCGTTATGGCACAGAAGTATTCCATGCGCTGGCGAAGGTATTGCATGCGCGCGGCTTGAATACAGCGGTGGGTGATGAAGGCGGCTTTGCACCTGACCTGCCGTCAAACGAGGCGGCCATTGAAGTCATTCTTGAGGCGATAGAGAAGGCGGGTTACACGGCCGGGAAGGATATCTACCTGGGCCTTGATGCGGCCAGTTCGGAGTTCTATCGTGATGGTAAATACGTACTTGCATCCGAGGGCCTGGAATTTACGGCGGCTGAATTTACCGAGTACCTCGCAGACTGGGTGGCCCGGTACCCGATCATCACCATTGAAGATGGCCTTGATGAAAGTGACTGGGAAGGCTGGAAATTACATACTGAACGACTGGGTGACAAGGTACAGCTGGTCGGTGATGATCTGTTTGTTACCAATACCACTATATTCAAGGAAGGTATCGACAAGAATATCGCGAACTCCATCCTCATCAAGCCGAACCAGATAGGCACATTGACTGAAACGCTGGACGCCATTCGCATGGCAGAAGAGGCCGGTTACAGTGCGGTTGTTTCGCACCGCTCCGGTGAAACAGAGGATGTCACCATTGCCGATATTGCCGTTGCCACGTCGGCAACCCAGATCAAGACCGGTTCACTGTCCCGCTCTGACCGGGTCGCCAAGTACAACCAGTTGATGCGTATCGAAGATGAGCTGGGCAGTAAAGCCAGCTATGCCGGGCGTGCCGCTTTCAGGCATCTGGTCGGGAATTGAATGCGGCTTGCGGGTTCGTAAACCGCGAACGGATGCAGTGCACCAGGGTACCATGAAGAATCTGTTGCTACTGCTGCTATTGTTACTGCTCTATCTGCAATACCGGCTTTGGTTTGGTGATGGTAGCCTGCAGGATGTCTGGGAACTGCATCAGGATGTCGAGATGCAGCGCCTTGAGAATATTGAATTGCGCGAGCGAAATGCCGCGCTGCAAGCAGAAGTCACTGATTTGCAGCAAGGGCTGGATGCCATAGAAGAACACGCCCGGGAAGACCTGGGTATGATTAAAGAAGGCGAGACCTTTTACCAGGTGGTCGAGTAGGCGAATTCAGGGCACTCTTTTGAACATATGCTGGTCAGGCGAGAGGTAAATATCAATCTCGCAAAGGCGCAAAGAACGCAAAGAGAGATGAAAATAAAATGGTTTCCTTTGCGTGCTTGGCGACTTGGCGAGAGCAATAATGAGCCCTTTATGCAAGGCAGGCAAATGTGAAATCTGAAACAGATTCTATTTGGGCTGTAGTACCCGCCGCCGGTGCCGGGCGGCGCATGTCCACAAATATCCCCAAACAGTATCTGCCGCTGGGAGAGAAGACGGTGCTGGAGCACACGCTCGATACCCTGCTTGCCTGCCGGCAACTGGCCGGTGTTGTGGTGGTGCTTTCCGCGGGTGACGACTACTGGCCGGACCTGCAGGAACGATACTCCAGTCAGCAGCTGGAAGTCGTCACGGGTGGTGCAGAACGCTGTCATTCGGTTTTAAATGGTTTAACACACCTTGCCGGCAGGGCGAATGCAGACGACTGGGTACTGGTGCATGATGCCGCGCGCCCCTGCGTACGGTTGACTGATATCGATACCCTGATCAAGACACTGTCGGCAACGTCTCACGGCGGACTGCTGGGTGTGCCGGTCGCCGATACCATTAAACAGGTTGATGGCGGTGACCGCGTTACCGCGACGGTTGCGCGCGAGGATCTATGGCATGCCTATACACCGCAGATGTTTCGTATCGGCATGTTGCGGGCTGCCTTGCAATATACCATTAACAATGATTTGTTCGTGACGGACGAGGCAAGCGCCATGGAGTTTGCCGGTTATCAGCCGCAGATGGTGCCGGGGCAGCGGGATAACATCAAGATTACCGTTTCCTCTGATTTGGAGCTGGCTGCCTTTTATCTGCAGACAAGGAAACAACCATGAGAATTGGTCAGGGTTTCGATGTGCATGCCTTCCGGGACGGGGGGGCGCTGGTGCTGGGTGGGGTAAGCATCCCCTTTGAACGCGGGCTGGAAGCACACTCTGACGGTGACGTTGTGTTGCATGCCCTGTGTGATGCCCTGCTGGGTGCGGCCGGTCTCGGTGATATCGGTCGGCATTTCCCGCCCGCTGACCCGGCCTACAGGAATATTGATAGCCGGGTGCTGTTGCGTGACACGGTCGTACTGCTAACCGACAGACAGTTCACTATTGTCAATGCCGATATCACTGTCGTTGCCCAGTTACCGAAACTGGCACCGTTTATTGATGCCATGTGCACGCATATCAGTACCGACCTGCAAGTGGAGCAAGGGCGGGTCAATGTCAAGGCAACCACGCCGGAACACCTGGGTTTTACCGGTAGGGAGGAAGGCATCGCTGCCTTTGCCGTCACCGACAAATATGACTGCACCTGTTTTTAGATTCATTACCACGGTCAAATACCGGTGGCCTTTACCAAT